>CAMDGJ010000086.1 GCA_945897545.1 Flavobacterium psychrophilum | reverse complement strand
AATTGCCTTCTCGATTTCCTGTATTAGATAATATATAATCAGGCGCGTTTTTGTCACCTATGTATTTAAAAGTTCCCAATGCATTCCAGCTAAATCCGTGATTATTCCCTTTATGCAAACTAGAACTTACGGAACCCCCCTTGCCGTTTGTATCAAAATTGACAATGGTTTTACCAAAAAGAGTATCTTTTTTTGTAGTTACAGGTTCTATTATTACCAATCCGCCAATAGCATCACCACTATATTGTAGTCCAGAAGCGCCTTTTATAACGGTTATTTTTCCTGCCGAATTGATATCAAAATTGGGTGCGTGTTCTGATCCCCACTGTTGATCTTCAAGCCTAACATTGTTATTGATTATCGGTACTCTACTGCCATACAATCCATTTATTATTGGTTTTACTACTGTATTTCCAGTTTTTAGGCTCGATATTCCCGCTATTTCTTTTAGTGCATCACCTAATGATTGATTACTGTATTTTTCTATAGTAGTAGCTTTCAATATTTGTTCAGCACTAGATCTGTTTTCGCTTTTTGTGATTTGTTGAACTACAATTTCGTGAAGGTGGGTTGTATTAAGTCTCAATTTGAAGTCTAGTTTCAAATTGCTTTTTAGGTCAATTATAGTGTCTATGGATTTATATCCAATATGCGAAACATTTATTTTTGTTTTTGCAGTAGGAAGATTATCAGCCTTATAATTCCCTAACGCATCAGTGCTAATGATTTTTTGACCAATATGAATATGAATATCAGGGAAGCTAATTTGCTCCTGACATATTATTTTACCGCTAATTGTATGTTGCGAATGAATACTATTGCAAAACACAATAAACAAGAAAAAAACGAGAATTTTTTTCGACATTGTTTTTGTTTAAAATATATAAAAGACTATCATTTTTAAGTTTTAAAAATGATTTGTTTTCTTGTTATTTTAAACTGTGGGAGGCCCTCGAAGCGAAAAAAAAGATCCTTTAAAAAAAGAGGAATGGTGAAAGGAATAAAATGAAGGAAAATAGGCTACGGAACTATTTTTATGAAATGAAAACACATAAAAGTCAGGAGTGGTAAATGAACTAAAGTTAAAATGACAAGTAAAACATTTTTCGATAATACTATGACTGTGCGTAACTTCAGTTTTATTTTTGGAAGAAAGATGTGGGCAATGTTTTGCTAGAAGTTTTTCAGAATGATGCTCATAAGAATGTATCGACTGGAACAGTGTCGAAAACAAAACTGCCATTGACAGAAGAACATTAAGTATGATAATTTTTTTTTTCATTCCTGAAAACTCAATAAAAATAGTATTTGATTTAAGACTTTTGATTTTCAGATACCTTTTCTTGTATCTTTGTTTAATGCAAACTTGTTGCAAATATAAGAATCTTAACCCTTACATGCAGCAATGTTGTGTTTTATTTAATAAATGATGAAGGCCACTAGAAATACTATCGCTAAATCAGCTATTTTTGAATTGTTAAAAAATTCAAAAGAGGCGCTATCGCACTCTGAAATTCAAAAATTGACGGGGGATTTATGCGACAGGGTTACTATTTACAGAATTTTAGATCGGTTGGTTACAGAAGATGTAATTCACAAAATTGCCACGCCAGACGGAACTGTAAAATATGCAAGTTGTCATCACAGTCACGACAATCCACATCATACTCATAATCACGTACATTTTAGTTGCGAAAAATGCCATTCGGTAACGTGTTTGGATTCAGTTGAACCATCGTATACAATTTCCGATAATTATGTGGTAAAGGAAGTAAATTTTACACTTTCTGGTTTGTGCCCAGAATGTATTTAGTTTATTTAATTCAAAATTTAGGCTTGGCTAAAAAAATGTTTTAACAATCTGATTTTTACTTATATTTGCTTCGATAAGAATATTTTTACGTATGAGTAAATCGCTAGAAGAAGTCAATCAGTCCGTTCCTACACAAAATAAAACTACGGTATTCAGAAAAATAGTAGCCTTTTTCGGGCCAGCCTATTTGGTAAGTGTTGGTTATATGGATCCCGGAAATTGGGCAACTGATATTGCAGGCGGTAGTCAATTTGGATATGCTTTACTTTGGGTATTGTTAATGAGTAATATGATGGCGTTGCTTTTGCAAAGTTTGAGTGCTCGTTTAGGTATAGTTACTCAGCGCGATTTGGCTCAGGCTTCTCGTGAAACCTACTCGAAATTTATAAACTATATTCTTTATTTTCTAGCTGAAATCGCCATTGCTGCATGTGATCTTGCCGAAGTTTTAGGTATGGCAATTGGTATTAATTTATTGTTTGATATTCCTTTGATTGATGCAGTTATTATCACTGTTTTAGATACTTTTTTATTGCTTTTCCTCATCAATAAAGGCATCCGTAAAATGGAAGCTTTCATAATTGTACTCGTATTGATTATAGGAACTTCCTTTATATTCGAAATGATATTTGCACAGCCTGAAATGGGCAAGGTGATTTATGGCCTGATTCCTTCTATGCCTAATGATACTGCACTTTATATTGCTATAGGAATTATTGGAGCTACGGTTATGCCTCACAATCTCTATTTGCATTCTTCCTTGGTGCAAAGCAGAAAATTTGATCGTAGTCCAGCAGGAATTAAACAAGCTATCAAATATAATTTCATTGATTCTACCATTGCTTTAAACTTAGCCTTTTTTGTAAATGCGGCGATACTGATTTTGGCTGCAGCTACATTTTATAGGAATGGTATGTTTGAAGTAGCCGAAATTCAAGACGCACATCGTTTTCTTGAGCCTTTACTGGGAACTAAATTGGCACCTATTTTGTTTGCAGTAGCTTTGATTGCTGCAGGACAAAGCTCAACAATTACAGGAACATTGGCTGGACAAATTGTAATGGAAGGCTATTTGAATTTACGCATACAACCATGGGTTCGTCGTATTATAACGCGCTTAATCGCTATCGTTCCTGCGGTAATTGTTATCTCTATTTTTGGCGAAAGCGTGACCGGAAAACTACTGATTTTGAGTCAGGTTATTTTGAGTTTGCAATTGGGTTTTGCCATCATTCCGCTGATACATTTTGTGAGTGATAAGAGAAAAATGAAAGGATTTCATATTCGCAGAGCTACTCAAATCGCCTCTTGGATTGTAGCCACGATTATAGTTTCACTGAACGCTAAATTAGTTTATTCTCAAATTCAAGGTTGGCTAGAGACTTCAGAAAACCCAATCGTCTTATGGTTAACGGTTGTTCCATTAGCTCTAGGGTTTTTAATTTTATTGCTTTATATTGTTGTAAAGCCTTTTGTAACCAAGGCAAAACTTGAAATTCAAAATCATTCTCCGCACAATTTAAAATTGCAATTTTCTAAAACGGGAAGTTATACTAAAAAGAATATTGCCATTTCAGTAGATTTTTCAAATGCCGATGAAATTGCAATAAATAGTGCATTCGAGTTAGGTGGGATCGAAGCAAAATATACTTTGATACACGTTGTAGAAACGGTAGGCGCAATGGTTTACGGTGAAAATATAGAAGACCACGAAACATTAATTGATGCAAAATTATTAAAAGAATATAAGGGAATGCTTTCAGAAAAAGGATTTAAAGTGCAAACTAAATTAGGTTATGGCAAACCAAATAAAGTAATTCCAGAAATAATCAATAAAGGCAACTTTGATGTTTTAGTGATGGGAACGCACGGCCATACTGGCTTCAAGGATCTACTCTTTGGGACAACGGTTGATAAATTGCGTCATAAAATTTCGATACCTTTGTTTATTGTAAAAAATTAGCAGAAAGTATTAAGATAAAAGTATCAAGTATTAAGATTTTGAAATGATTGCGTAATTTAAATCTAAAATTAAAAAAAGTATTAAGTAAAAAGTGGCAAGTATTAAGATTGAAATATTACCTCTAACCTCTAACCTCTAACCTCTAACCTCCAACTTCTAACCTCAGCCCTCAAAATGACTTTTTCCGAAGAAAACTACCTTAAAACAATTTATCATCTAACAACTGTTTCAGATCTTGAAGTGAGCACAAATGCCATCGCTGAAATGATGGACACTAAAGCTTCATCTGTAACGGATATGCTAAAAAAACTAGCCGAAAAAGATTTAGTAAATTATGTGAAATACCAAGGAGTTTCCTTAACAAAAAAAGGAAAGCTCGCCGCTAAAATGATTGTGCGTAAACACCGTTTATGGGAAGTCTTTTTAGTCGAAAAACTACATTTTTCGTGGGACGAAGTACACGACATTGCCGAACAATTAGAACATATAAAATCTGAAAAGTTAATCAATAAACTGGACGATTTTTTGGGCAATCCCACTGAAGATCCTCACGGCGATCCAATTCCTAATGCAAACGGACAAATCATCGCTATCGAAAAACAGTTGCTCTCAGAGTTGTCAGAGAATCAAATAGGAATTTGCGTAGGAGTAAAAGATTCGTCTTCAGAATTTTTAAAATATCTAGACAAGCAAGAAATTTCATTGGGGTCAAAAATAGAAATCATCTCAAAAGAAAGCTTTGATATGTCTTTAATGATAAAAGTAGACTCAAAAGAATTGACAATTTCGAATAAAATTGCAAGTAATCTTTTTGTGAAAGTGGATCAGTGACAATTGCAATCCTCACCGCAATTTTTATCCGTTTTTTTCTTTTTTAAAAAGAATTTTTTGAACAAAAATATAATTGCAATTCCTAGAGTTATATAAGTTAAGATTTCTTGAAAATCCATAATGTAAGTTTTTATGCGGCAAATTTTTCAAGAGCAATATAGTTTAAAAACTCTCCTTTTTTTGAAAACATTGGATAGGCTTCAATCTCGCACCAATAGGAATTACCATTTTTTCGATAGTTTAAGATCACTTCTTTAAATGGTTTTAAATTATTCAGTGCGGTTTTTATTCTCGCTCTTGTTGCTGTAGAAGTACCCTCGCCTTGAAACATAGTAGGTGATTTTCCTATAATATCTTTTGTTGGATATCCATTTATTTTTGAAAAATTTCTGGAAGCAAATATAATTTTAAAGTGTTTATCGGTAATGATAATTTCCCTCTTTTCTTTTTGAGATTGTTTCAAAAAATCTTCTTTAACACTCCATTTTGCTTGAATTTTATGGAAAAGGATTGCCTCATTTAAATAGTCTTTTCGAAATTCCCAACTAGTTAGTGGCAACGCAATAATGTTTAATTTACCGTAATATTTCGCACAAGCGATATCATAATTTTTCATGAGAAAATATTTTGTTCAAATTTGTAAAAGCCTCAAAATTAAGTAATTTTAAAATTAAAACCATATTTATTTTAATAATTGATAGGCAATCAAAGCCACAACATAAGCAAAGCCGCTCATAAAAACCAATTGGCTCAAAGGCCATTTCCAACTATTAGTCTCCTTTTTAGTAACGGCCAATGTACTCGCACATTGCATTGCAAAGGCATAAAACAACAATAAAGAAATCCCAGAAGCAAAATTAAATATTTTATTTCCAGTGTTGGGATTTATTTCGGCAGCCATTTTGCTTTTTATGGTGGTTTCATTGTCGCTTCCGCCAACACTGTAAATGGTGGCCAGCGTTCCCACAAAAACTTCTCTAGCAGCGAAAGAACTTATAATGGCAATGCCAATTTTCCAATCATATCCCAAAGGAGAAATCGCTGGTTCGATAGCTTTTCCCATCAATCCAATATAGGAATTTTCTAATTTATAGGAAGCCACTTTGTTTTTTAAATCTAATTCGGAGAGATTACTATTTTCTGGTTTTGATTGAAGTATAGTCTCGGCATTACTGAATTTTACACTTGGTCCATTCGAAGCCAAAAACCATAAAATAATTGATATGGAAAGAATGATTTTGCCAGCTCCAAAAACAAAGGCTTTGGTTTTTTCAACAACGTTTATCGCAACGTTTTTAAACATAGGTAATTTATAATTGGGCATTTCGACTACAAAGAAAGTTTTGCAATTCAGTTGTAGCACTTTATGGAGAATGTAAGCCGAAAATATTGCCATTCCAAAACCAATAAGATACAAAAACATCAGTGTTAATCCTTGTAAATTAAGAAAACCAAAAACAAATTGGTCGGGAATTACCAGTCCAATTATAATAGCATAAACGGGCAATCTTGCAGAACAGGTGGTAAACGGAGTTACGAGAATCGTGATTAAGCGTTCTTTCCAGTTTTCTATATTTCGAGTAGCCATGATCGCCGGAATGGCGCAAGCAGTTCCTGAAATTAAAGGCACAACGCTTTTGCCTGAAAGTCCAAATTTGCGCATTATTTTGTCCATCAAAAATACTACTCGGCTCATGTAACCGCTTTCTTCGAGAATGGAAATAAACAAAAACAAGAACGCAATTTGTGGAATAAAGATCAAAATCCCGCCTATCCCGGGTATAATTCCCTGTGCAATTAAATTTGTAAAAGCTCCTGGAGGCAGGTTATCGCTTGTAAATGAACTAAAGCTGGCAAAGCTTCGGTCTATAAAATCCATAGGCATTTTTGACCATTCAAAAATGGATTGAAAAATACCGAACAGTATTAAAAAGAAAATAACATAACCCCAAATCTTGTGCGTAAGTATTCGATCGAGCTTGCTTCTGAAATCAGTAGCCGAGGCAGAATCTACTTTATGCCCCACTTTTAGCGTGTCATTTATGAATTGATAGCGTTTTATAGTTTCTTTTTGTTGTAATTTTTTCAGCTCAGAATCGCTTTTTGTAAAGGAATCGTTTTTGAGCGCCTTTCTATTCAAATCCACAAAATTCACGTCTTGTGTAATCAGTAACCAAAGTTTGTATAACGATTGGTTGGGAAATGTTTTTCGTAGCGTATTGAAATATTCTTCGTCAATCGAAGAGGCATTTAAACAAGGGGCTGTTGCAAGTGATTTATAAGAAGTAATTACATTTTTTAATTCTTCAAGTCCAGTTCCTTTTCTAGAACTAACTAACACAATCTTAGTTTTTAAGCGAGATTCTAAATAGGGAATGTCTAATGAAATTCCCTTATATTTCATTCTGTCTATCATATTGATGACCAGAATAGTTGGAATTTCGAGGTCTTTAATTTGTGTAAAAAGCAATAAATTTCGTTTTAGATTTTCTATTTCAGAAATCAAAACAATTACATCAGGGTAGAGTTTGTCATTTTTGTTAAGCAAAAGTTCAATCACCACGTTTTCATCAACAGAGCTAGCATTTAAACTGTAGGTTCCGGGTAAGTCGATGACGTTAGCGTTGATGTTTGTAGATAATCTGCAGAAGCCCACTTTCTTTTCAACTGTAATTCCTGGATAATTCCCTACTTGCTGGTTCAAGCCCGTAAGCTGGTTAAAAACCGAAGTTTTCCCCACGTTTGGATTCCCTATTAATGCGACATTGATATTTTGCTTGCTCATTTGGAGTTATTTTGTAATGCTATCCACTTCAATTTCACGTGCAGTTTCGATTCGTATAGCAAGATGTGAGCCATTTATATCTAAATACAAAGGATCACCGAAAGGGGCAATTTGAAGTAATTTAACTGTGTTTCCAGGCAAACAACCCATTTCCAATAATTTTAGTGGAATAACATCGGCGTCAAAATCCTTTATGATGGCTTTTTCTCCTTTTTTTAAACTGGCAATCGTAGTTTTCAAGTTGTTATTTAGATTGAATATAGATTGCAAAAGTACAGTAAAAAAAAGAATATTAAATGACTATTGTCAGGTTATACCAATTGTAATTTTAAAATAGGCTAATCCATTTTAAAATTTCACAATGGTTAATGCCGATAAGCACTATATTTAGTGCTCCTGATTTGTATCGGTATTTGCTATTTTTCGTCCTCCACAAGCCATTTAATGTCTTCAATCAAGCGTTGAATTTCTTCCTTTTTGGTGCCATCATAAAAACCGCGCACTCGTTTTTTAGAGTCAACAAGCACAAAGTTTTCGGTGTGAACCATATCGTATAATTCGTCCAGCTTTCCTTGTTTTACAGCTAGAAAGGATTTTCGTGCCATGGTGTAAATTGCTTTTTTGTCGCCTGTAACTAAGTTCCATTTGGACTCTACTACGCCATTAATTGCGGCATACTCATTTAAAACTGGAACATTGTCTATGTCAGGCATCACGGTAAACGAAAGCAATTTCACCTTTGGAGTAGTAAGAAACGCTTTTTGCACATCGACAAGATTTGTTGTCATTTTTGGGCAAATAGATTTGCAAGTCGTGAAGAAAAAATCGGCAACATATATTTTGCCATCATAGTCTTTTTGTGTAATAGTTTTGCCGTTTTGATTCGTCAATGAAAAATCAGCAATTGTGTGGTATTTGCTTATGTATTGAACGGTCGTATCTACTAATTCAGGATTTACATCAGATGGATTGTAAATAGGCAATGATTTTTTTGGTTTCAATGCGGTATAAAACAAGGAAATCACAATGATTGAAAAGACCAATAAAACCCCAAAAAATTTTCGATATTTATAGAAAAAGGATTGCATAAATAATTATTTGTGACAAAAATACGAAACGTAAGTTTCTTTTTAAAAGGCAAAAAAAAATTTTAACAAACGTTTATACAATAGTCTGAATATTATAAATAGTTTTACGGCAACAACTAATCTTTAATAATAAATGAAAATAAATTTAAAAATACAACTGATTTTTGTTTTTCTTGCAATAATTGGATTGACAGCAATGAGCGCTCAAACTGCTACCGTAAAGCAAGAGCCGGGAATCAATACCTCCTATATTGATAAAAAGGTAAAGCCAAGCGATGACTTTTTTAGATACGTAAACGGAAGTTGGCTGGACAAAACTGAAATTCCTGCCGATAAGACTACTTGGGGGAGTTTTAATGAATTGCGTAAGAAAACAGATAAAGATGCCCTTGAAATTTTGGCTGAAGCCTCAAAAAACCCAATGTATAAATCCAATACAGATCAAGGTAAAGCCATCAATTTGTATAAAACCATTATGGATACAATAGGCAGAAACAACCAAGGATTGTCTCCATTAAAACCCTATTTAGCAAAAATAAATGCTGTAAAAAACACTAAGGATTTAGAAGCATTGATGATTGAAATGGATGCCATTGGAGGTGTCGGTTTTATTGGTGTTGGGATTGGGTCAGATGCTAAGAACAGCAACAGAAATGTAATAAATGTTGGACCAGGTAGTGTGGGTTTACCAGACCGTGATTACTATGTTTCAGAAGACAAGGACTCTAAAGAAAAGAGAGATAAATACGTTTTGCACGTAGCCAAGATGCTTCAAATTTTAGGCGAAAAACCAGCTAAAGCAAAAACAGATGCGGATAAAATATTAGCTTTAGAAATCGCTATGTCAAAACCAAGATTTGACAGAGTAGAAAGAAGAGACCGCAGAAAATCATACAACCCGATGACGGTTGCTGATTTGCAGAAATTAACGCCATCCATAGATTGGAAAAACTATTTTACAAAAATTGGTTTGCCAAAAGCTGATTCTTTGATTGTTTCACAACCGAAATATATGACCTCTTTAGAAGCCATTTTTAAAGAAAATAAGATCGAAGACTGGAAAGCTTATATGCGTTGGACACTATTGAATAGATCAACAGGAAGATTATCAACTAGTCTTGTAACCGCAAACTGGGAATTTTATGGCAAAACCTTAACTGGAGCTGTGAAACAAACGCCACTTGACGAAAGAGCATTGCAAGTAATTAATGGAGCTACTGGCGAAGCATTAGGAAAATTATATGTAGAGAAAAAATTTCCTGCTGAAGCCAAAATAAAGGCTGAGAAAATGATTAAAAATGTTTTTATTGCCTTCGAAAACCGTATCAATAATTTACCTTGGATGTCAGCAGAAACAAGAGTCAGCGCCATTGCAAAACTGCGCAAATCAAAAATAAAAATCGGTTATCCTGACAAATGGAAAGATTATTCCGCATTAACTTTAAAGAGTCCAGAAGAAGGAGGAACTTATTTTGAAAATGTATTAAATATTTCGCGTTGGTCAACTAAAGAAGACATTGGCAAACTCTATAAGCCAGTTGATAAAACGGAATGGGGAATGTCGCCACAAACGGTAAATGCCTATTACAACCCTTCATATAACGAAATTGTATTTCCAGCAGCTATTTTGCAACCACCATTTTACAATTATCAAGCGGATGAGGCAGTAAATTATGGAGGAATTGGAGCTGTGATTGGCCACGAAATCTCTCACGGATTTGACGATTCAGGTTCTCGTTATGATGCAGATGGAAACCTAAAAGATTGGTGGACAGCAGAGGATCAGAAACAATTTGCCGCTTTGACGGGCGCATTGGCAGATCAATACAGTGCTTTGCAACCTTTGCCGGGAACTTTCGTTGACGGAAAATTTACTTTAGGTGAAAATATAGGAGATTTAGGAGGAATAAATGCCGCTTAC
The DNA here is from genome assembly GCA_945897545.1 of Flavobacterium psychrophilum. Classification (GTDB taxonomy): domain Bacteria; phylum Bacteroidota; class Bacteroidia; order Flavobacteriales; family Flavobacteriaceae; genus Flavobacterium; species Flavobacterium psychrophilum_L. The sequence continues at coordinate 462 of CAMDGJ010000086.1, read as the reverse complement.
GACGGTTTGCAAATCTATTTGAAAGAAAATGGTTCTCCAGAACTTATTGATGGTTTTACGCCAGAGCAACGTTTCTTTATGTCTTGGGCAACGGTTTGGAGAACAAAAATGCGTGACGAAGCCATAAAAACTCTAGTAAAAACAGACCCACATTCGCCAGGAATGTATCGTGCTTATGTCCCGTTGCAAAATGTAGATTCCTTTTATGAAGCATTTAATCTCAAACCGGGAGACGGAATGTATATTGCTTCGGAGAAACGTGTTAAAATATGGTAATTAAAAAGAGTTAGAATAGAAATTCCCAGGTTCAGACGAGGGCACTGAAAAAGTCTTTTTTCGAAAAAACAATAAAAAAAGGAGTAGAGAACGAAGTTTCTTTGCTCCTTTTTTCTTATATTTAGCTTTAATTATAAGGTTTTTTAAATGGTAGTACAGCAACAAACAATACAATTCAGCGAGCAT
>CAMDGJ010000085.1 GCA_945897545.1 Flavobacterium psychrophilum | reverse complement strand
GTTACGAACCAGTTTGGTCTATGGTTCATAAGTTGCGAAAAGCAATGGGCAATAGAGATGCACGTTATACTTTAGAAGGAATGATTGAATTTGATGAAGGATATTTTACAATTGAATCTTCTGAAATAGAACAAGAAAAAGGAATTCGTGGACGTGGTGCTGTTGGAAAATCTAATGTTGCAATTATGGCAGAGTCAACTGTTTTAGAAGATATTGAAACAGGAGAAAAATCAAATCATTGCAGATATTTTAAAGCAAAGGTCTTGACAGATCATACATCGGAACAAATAAATCAAACAATTCAGGAATCTATTTCTGAAAAAAGCATTCTTTTTACAGACAAGAGTACATCATATATAGATATTGCAGATTATGTAGAGATTCACATTACAGAAAAATCGAATAAAGAAACAACAACCGAGACATTAAGGTGGGTACATATTGCAATTAGTAATGCAAAAAGGAATTTTCTAGGAAATTTCCATAAAATTAAAGGGAAATATCTCCAATTATACCTAAACGAGTTCGTTTACAAGCTTAATAGACGCTATTTTGAGGAAAAATTATTCGACAGGCTAGTAATAGCAAGCATTACAGGATTATGACAAAAAACGGACAATCAATAAAATAATAAACAAATATAAAATAAAAAGAAAATGATCGAAATAAAACAAATCTGCAAAAAAGACATTCCTGCTTTGTTTGAAGATACAAGCATTTGGAATCATTCTTTTTTGAGTATAAGCAAACATAGACTTTTATCACATTCCAAAAACCCAAATAGTAATCCCGACGATATAATACTTCTACTTGCTTACTTAAATTCGGAGTTGGTTGGCTATATGGGCGTTTTTGTTGATACAATTATTTTAGACAATTTAGAGCAAAAAATTGGTTGGCTTTCTACTTGGTGGGTACACCCAAAAACTCTACGCTCTGGAATAGGAAGAGAAATTCTTAATACCGCATACAACATTTACGATGGAAAGGTTGGGATTTCTCAATTTACAAAAAGTGCAAGAAAAGTATATGATAGAACAGGGAATTTTTATACCCTAAAAGACAATATTGGCACAAAAGCTGTTTTGAAAAGTCAATCTTCTCTTTTGATTCCCAAGTTATATCCCAAATATAGTTTTCTAAAAAACCCTTTAAAAATCGTTGACAACATCCTTAATAACATCATTGATTTAAAATTATCTCTTCAAAAAAAAGGAATAATAGAACAATTAGACGGCATAAAAATAGAGTATTTGAATACGATTGATGCTGCAACAAAGCAAATAATAAATGCTCACAATAGCAATCATATTGCAAAAAAAAGCAACGAATATTTTGAGTGGCTCAAAGCCTATCAATGGGTTCAAGAAGCACCACTATTAGATTTTACTGAAAAGATCAAATATGAATTTTCCATTTATGACGAAACTTTTAATATTTATTTAGTAAAAATATTAAATGAAAATCATTGTATTGGATTTATCGTTTTGCAAAAAAGAAACAAAACAATGAAAGTATTATTTACATATTACGACCAAGAAAATGTTGCAATCATTTCAAATATTATAAAATTACACGCCATAAATCAAAAAATTGATGAAGTAATTTGTTATGATACCCCTATTTGTGACAACCTCAAAAAGTCAAATCTTTTTATATACAATCGCCTAAAAGCAAAAAACTCAATAATATCAAAAGCGTTCAATAAAGCCAATTTTGATGATATTGTAATGAATTATGGAGATGGAGATTGTTGCTTTGCTTAGGGCCTTACTAGCAATGTAAATTTGGAATTAGTCACTAAAAACTTTAATATTGAAAAAGACTTCAAATAACCGCCATTTGGAAATATGGTGAGTTTAGTCTTAATTTAATGATGGATGCAAACTTGATAAATTAGCCGTAAAACTTAAGATTAAGGGATGGAGATTGTTGCTTTGCGAGCGTCACGCTCGTGACAACACCCCCTGCTAGCGCGAGCGTCACGCTCGTGACAACACTCTTACGGGCACGAGCTAGAAGCTCGCGCCAGCATTAGAAGTTGACCGAACGCTCAGATATACAAACACTTTTTGTTATGGAGCAAAAAACAAGCTAGTAATTTTATAAAAACACCAAAGCTCCTAGCCTTTAAAAGGCTGGGAGCTTTTTACATATATTCTGTGCCCATATCAATAGGCAACTAAAATAAATCTAAACTGTTGGTATGGTGTACGCTTTACCTATTGGTCTGTCATTTTTTGGAAACGCTTATATCAAGCCAAAACTAATTGTAATTGCATTTGCTTACGAGCAAGCACCAAAACATAAGGTTAAACCGGAGTTTAAAAAATCATTTTTATCTTTAGTTGTCGGTTGTTATTACCTTGATAACTTTTTCAATGACTAAATGATTTCCACGAAATTTGCGATGACCAAAGCCTTCGGTTAAAAATAATTTCCCTGCTAGCGCGAGCGTCACGCTCGTGACAACCCAACGCTAGCGCGAGCGTTTCTTGTAGTGTAGCTATTTTCTAAAATACAAATATCCGCCTTTTAATATTTCCCCACAACTTTTAGACTTGATCCCATACTACTGCGGATAAAGAAACAGAATTGATCATAAAAATTAAAAGCCGACAATCAACTAGCAGTAGAAGAATTAACGAAAGTAAATTTGCATTTTATGGTTTATAATGACCCTATATTTGTGCAATTGAATTGCGTTAATATTCTTGTGTAAACCTGCAGATTTACTTATTTTTGTTCTTTTTTATAGGATTTTTTTAACTATTGTTAAACAATTTTCCTCTTAAAAAAAACTAAATTTACGCCTTTAAATTAATAGAAAAAATGACTAAAACCGTTGGTGTGATTGGAGCTGGAATTGGAGGTCTCGCATTATCAATTCGGTTAGCTAATCAAGGGTTTAAAGTGACAATTTTTGAAAAAAATAGTTATCCTGGAGGCAAATTGAGTGAGCTTAATAGCAATGGATTTCGATTTGATAAAGGTCCATCATTATTTACTATGCCCTCCTTAATAGATGAGTTGACTAAATTGCAAGGGAGCTCAAATAAATTTGAATACCAGAAATTAGACGTCATCACTAACTATTTTTATTCGGATGGAACACAACTTAAAGCATCCGCTAATTTAGAAGAGTTTGCAGAAGAAGTACATTTAAAGTTAAATGAAAATAAAGAAACTGTATTAAAACACATAAAACGCAATGCATTTTATTTTAAAACTACCGAAGATTTGTTTTTGAAACAATCGCTTCATCAGTTGAAAAATTTTATTAATATCAAGACATTAAAAGGCATTCTATTCGCCCCATTCTTAGGTTTATTCGGCACAATGAATAAACAAAATGAAAAAACTTTTTCTAACCCAAAAACGGTACAACTATTCAATCGATTTGCAACCTATAACGGTTCTAATCCATACAAAGCACCTGCCTTAATGAATATGATTTCGCATTTAGAATTTAATCTTGGTGCTTATCTACCTAAAAAAGGTATGCATCAAATTACAACACATTTGGTCAAACTAGCGAAAGAAGCTAATGTGGAAATTAAATATAATACAGCTGTCGAAACCTTAAATGTAGCATCTAATAATCGCATAGCCTCAATTAAAAGTAATGGTGTCAATTACCCCTTTGATATTGTAGCAAGCGATGCAGATATTCATGCACTTTACAACTTTTTATTACCAAAATCTTTTACTCCTAAAAAACTAATTCAACAAGAAAAATCTAGTAGTGCTTATGTTTTTTATTGGGGCATAGACAAAGAATTTGCAACATTAGGATTGCACAATATTTTATTTAGTGATGATTATAAAAAGGAATTTGATTATTTGTTTTCAAAACAATTTCCGACTGATGACCCTACGATTTACATCAATATTACATCAAAATATTGCAAAGAAGATGCGCCAAAGGGTTGTGAAAATTGGTTTGTAATGGTAAATGTGCCACACAATAAAACCAATAGTATAAACTATGCAGCTGATATTAGAAAAAATGTTGTTGACAAAATTAATAGTATGTTAAAAACAGATATCGAAAAACATATCATTTCAGAAAGTACGTTAAGTCCAATTGATATAGAAAACCAAACATCATCTTTCGGCGGATCACTTTACGGCAACTCTAGCAACAATAAATTTGCCGCATTTTTAAGACATGCTAATTTTTCGTCAAGTATTAAGAATTTGTTTCTTGTAGGTGGAAGTGTACATCCTGGAGGAGGTATTCCATTATGTCTTTTTAGCGCAAAAATAGCCAGCCAACTCATAGTAGAACAAGAATTAAAATGAAAGAAACTTACAAATCATATTTTTTATATTTCTTAATTCTAGTTTATGTATCTGGTTCTATCGGGTTTGTAGTCAATCCCTCTTTTTTTAGTCCTTTTACGCCTTATACATTATTACTTACTTGTTTCGTTTTTTTAATTCATAGTCCATTAGCAGACAAAAAATTTATATTTGCCTTTTTTTCCATTGCATTTTTAGGTTTTATTATTGAAGTAATTGGAGTAAAAACTGGACTCATTTTCGGAAAATATTCCTATGGGAATGGATTAGGTTATAAATTACTTAATGTACCTCTAGTCATTTCGATCAATTGGGCAATGCTCATTTGTGCTGGAATCATCTTGGTAAGTCGTATCTTTGCAAACAAAATTACCGTTTTAATTGTAGCTGCTTTACTCGTAACGGGTATTGATTTAGTAATTGAGCAAGTGGCACCAAAACTTGATTTTTGGCAATTTGAAGGCGGATTGCCAGGTTTGAATAATTATCTGAGTTGGATTGGCGTTGCTTTTTTTACATCTTACTTTTTTTACCCTACAATTATAAAAGGCAATCGCAATGTGTCTTTAATAATATTGATGTTACAAATTATATTCTTCACCTTTTTATTTATATTTATCTGATATGGAAATAATAATTAATACTAGTATAATTTTAGTCACTTTTATACTAACCGAATTTTCTGCTTGGGCAAATCACAAATACATTATGCATGGTGTTATGTGGTATTTTCATGCTGATCATCATAAGAAAGACCATAAAAGTTGGTTTGAACGAAATGATTTATTTTTCATCATTTATGCCGTGCCAAGTTGGTTGCTCATTATGTATGGGATGATGAACCAATATGCTTGGTATACCTGGGTAGGTTTTGGTATTTTATCATATGGCGTAGCTTATTTTTTTGTACATGACCTGATAATTCACCAACGTTTCAAAGTGTTTACTAAAACAAAAAATGTATACGTTTTAGCATTGCGTCGTGCGCACAAAATGCATCACAAAAATACTGGAAAAGATGGTGGCGAAAGTTTTGGAATGTTAATTATTAAGAAAAAATACATTCAAGCTGCCTCGAAACAGTCTAAAACCCTTTATACATAAATAGGAACACTTCTCGATAAATATCCTGCACATCAATGTAAAATTTTGTGCTTTTTTAAAAAAGATAATTATAAAATTATTTTAAACTTGGCTACATCTCCTATTTTCATTTTACAACTAATTCCATTGAAAATAAATATATGGACTGTTGAAATGAAATAATCAGATTTACAATCATAAACCCATTTGAAATATAATTCATACTAATGAGCCAAATAACTACTTGTACTTTTTTTAAATTGGAAAGTTTTTCCAACAAACTTTGGGCATTTTCGCAAATGCAATTAGGACACGCTAATTTCAAAAATATTAAAGGACTAGTGTTTTACAAATTATTGGGCTCAGGTGCTGAAAATGGTTTTAGTTCAAAACCAAATTTTGGCACTTATGCATTATTATGTATTTGGGATTCAGAAATGGATGCAAATAATTTTTTTGAAAAAAATTCATTTTATAACAACTATCAATCGAGAAGCTCTGAATCATTTACCGTTTTTGCAAATGCAGCAGAAGCCCACGGAAAATGGGACGGAAAGCAACCTTTTATTTCTGGTGCCACTTTGGCTTTAGACAAGCCAGTTATGGTTTTAACACGAGCTAGTATTCGACTGTCAAAATTAATTTCTTTTTGGAGAAAAGTCGGTCAAGTGAGTCAAAGTCTAGATGGTTATGATGGATTAGCACTATCAATTGGCGTTGGCGAATGGCCTCTAATACAACAAGCTACACTAAGTATCTGGAAAACGCAAGCCGAAATGATTGACTACGCCTATAAAAATGAAAAACATAAAGAAGTCGTTCGTCTTACCAGAAAACTCAAATGGTATAAAGAAGAGTTGTTTGCAAGATTTATACCCTATAAATTTTTAGGCCAGTGGAATGGTAAAAATGTTGAGAATTTTCTAGAGTTCTAGTCCTATTTTATCCAACCTTATGAGTAGTGAAATTAATTATTTTATAATAATCGCTTTTTTGGTCAGCTTATTTGTTTTCTAAACACTGTTACTTGAAAAAGAGTTTTAACTATTTTCTGTTTTTTGTAACTTTTTTGATATTCCATACGTATAACCATTTGTACACTTAAAAATTGAGGAGACACAACTATGAGACAACTTAAAATCACCAAGCAGGTAACCAATCGTGAAACTGCATCATTAGACAAGTATTTACAGGAAATTGGAAAGGTAGATCTCATCACTGCCGATGAAGAGGTAGAATTAGCACAAAAGATAAAAGCTGGTGATCAGGCAGCACTAGAAAAATTAACGAAAGCCAATTTACGTTTCGTGGTTTCGGTGGCCAAACAATACCAAAATCAAGGTTTAACACTTCCCGATTTGATTAATGAAGGAAATTTAGGATTGATAAAAGCCGCACAACGTTTTGATGAAACCCGTGGTTTCAAATTTATTTCGTACGCCGTTTGGTGGATTCGTCAATCGATTTTGCAAGCCTTGGCTGAACAATCTCGTATCGTTCGTTTGCCTTTAAACAAAATTGGTTCTATCAATAAAATCAACAAAATGTACGCTTTGTTAGAGCAATCTAACGAAAGACCACCAACAGCTGAGGAAATTGCCAAAGAATTGGATATGACCGTAAACGACGTTAGAGAATCTATGAAAAACTCTGGTCGTCACTTATCAATGGATGCGCCGCTTGTTGAAGGAGAAGATTCAAACCTTTACGATGTTTTGCGTTCTGGCGAATCACCAAATCCGGACAGAGCCTTAATTCAAGAATCATTGCGTACCGAAATTGAGCGTTCATTGGAAACATTAACTCCAAGAGAAGCTGATGTAGTACGTTTGTATTTTGGTTTAGGCGATCAACATCCAATGACATTGGAAGAAATAGGAGAAACTTTTGACTTGACTCGCGAACGTGTTCGTCAGATTAAAGAAAAAGCAATCCGCAGATTAAAACATACTTCAAGAAGTAAAATATTAAAAACCTATTTAGGGTAACCCTTTGACTTCGCTCAGGGTGACAAGTAACGACGGTCTGATTAACTGTTCGTTTTTTGATTGATGATTGAAACTCCGGCTGATTACCGGAGTTTTTGCTTTTTCAGCAAAACTCCGGTCAGTTCGCTTCGCTCGGGTTTCCGGAGGTTTATTTTTAGCCCCCTAACCCCCGAAGGGGGAACTTCAAACAACTATTTAATTCTCTTCTATAACTTTGCGAAAAACTTTGCAAACTTTGCGGTTAAAATTCTACTTTTGCAAAAATAATACAACCAAACAAACAATGAAAAATACAATTATTGCCCCATCCGTTCTTGCAGCAGATTTTGCCAATTTGCAACGCGACATCGAAATGATTAATAATAGTGAAGCCGATTGGTTTCATATTGATATTATGGATGGTGTTTTTGTTCCAAATATTTCATTTGGAATGCCTGTTTTAGAAGCTATTTCAAGACATGCAAAAAAAACAATTGATGTTCATTTGATGATAGTTGATCCAGATCGTTACATTAAAACTTTCGCCGACTTAGGCGCCAATATTTTATCCGTTCATTACGAAGCCTGTCCTCATCTTCATCGAACGCTACAAGCTATTAAAGCCGAAGGAATGAAAGCGGGCGTCGCCATAAACCCGCACACCAATATTGATTTATTAGAAGATGTTATCAACGACATCGATTTGGTTTGCGTTATGAGTGTGAATCCAGGTTTTGGAGGACAATCTTTTATTGATAACACTTATTTAAAAGTTAGAAAATTGAAAGATTTAATCACGAGAAAAGCAGCAAATACAATTATAGAAATTGACGGTGGTGTAACTAGTAAAAACGCAAAACAGTTAGTAGAAGCCGGAGCCGATGTCCTTGTTGCTGGAAACTTTGTTTTTAAAGCCGAAAATCCAACAAAAACTATTGCTGATTTGAAGAAATTGACATCAGTATAATTTTCATAAAGACAAAACAATCAAAACTCCAAAGAGAAATCTTTGGATTTTTTTTATGGTGACCGCGACAGGGCTCCCTGTCTACCGACAGACAGGAAACCTGTAAACCTTCTCGTCGCAATCTAACATTTCCTGCCTTCAAACAGAAACCACTTGATAATCTACAACTTAAAAAACCACCTAGAAACAGTCCTAGAAAATTAACAAAATATTTTAAGATTAAGCCTTATCTTTGAAATATGAAAAAACGGTTACACATATTAATCATAATTCTAACACTTGGCATCATTACTGTGCCAACTTTGAGTTATGCGTGTGGAACTACAACCGAAAAATCGTGTTGCACAAAAAAAACAACTTCTAAAATCGAAAAGAAAGACTGTTGCAAAAACAAGCAATCAAAAAATCAAGATAATAGTTGTGGCGGAAAATGTGGACATTCAAACTGCACATCTTCTACATCAGTAAATTTTAGTATAATTCCGTTTTACGAAATCGAATTTAAAAATAATAATTTTGATTTTTCTGACGAAAAACCAAAATTTTATCACTCAGAAACCTTTCTTTCTTCGGGTTTTACTTCCGTTTGGCTTCCGCCAAAAATAAAATAATTTAGAACTTTCACAGCCATAAAACTGTCTAGTCGAAAACAAATACCGTGTTTTCAAAATTATTTATTTACAAAAAATTAAAATTTTATAACGATGAAACAAATACCTCAACTATTGGTAGTAATCATAGTATTATTATCATTTACAGTCTGCCATGCACAAAGTAAAAATTCAGAAACCGACCCGAGCGATAGCAAACTGGCGCAGCAAACAGTTAAAGTCTTTGGTAACTGCGAAATGTGTAAAACAACAATCGAAAAAGCTGGCAGTTTAAAAAAGACAGCCAAAGTAGATTGGAACGCAGATACAAAAATGGCTACATTAACTTATGATAGTAAAAAAATCAGTCAAGATGAAATACTCAAACGCATTGCATTATCAGGTTACGACAGCGAAAAATTTCTAGCACCTGATGCAATTTATTCAAAATTACCAAGTTGTTGTCAATACGACAGAGAAGCAAAAGTTGCGGTAAAAACAGAATCTAAAACCGAAATTGTTGCAGAAAATCATATCAATGACGAAAATCATTCAGAAACGACAACAGTTAAAGTTAAAGAACTAATTGATAGCGAACAAGAGAAGCAAACCAACCAACTAAAAGCAGTTTTCGATAACTATTTTAAGGTTAAAAATGCATTAGTAAAAACAGACGGAAACACAGCATCTACGAAAGCAGCTGCGTTGCTTGCGGCAATAAATGCAGTCAAAATGGATATGTTATCTACAGATGAACACTTCGTTTGGATGAAAGTATTAAAAACAATAAAAGAAGATACTGCTAACATTGCAAATACAAAAGATGCAAAAAAACAAAGAGACCATTTTGACACACTCTCTTTAAATACTTATGCTTTAATGAAAGTTTCAAAACAAGAAACACCAACGTATTACCAATTTTGCCCAATGGCAAACAACGGCAAAGGTGCCAATTGGTTGAGTAAAGAAAATACTATCAAAAATCCATACTATGGCTCAATGATGTTAAGCTGCGGTAAAGTTGTAGAAACTATACAGTAATTTATATGTGAATTACGCAACTCTAACAAATGAATATGTAACATTCTAAACATAAATTCATTGTACTATTGCTTATAGAAATTAATCTACAACTAATAAAGTCATAAAATGAAAAATATAATTTCAACAATCTTAATCTTGGCTCTAATAACAGTTTCTTGCAATCAAAAAACTAAAGAATCCACAACAGATCATTCTAATATGATGAGTAATGACACTACAATGATGGATAAAGATGGTACTAGGATGAGCAGTGATGCAACGATGATGAATGATAAAACAAAAATGATGAACAATCAAACAAAAATATACGCCTGCCCAATGCATCCGGAAGTACAAGGAAAATTGAACGACAAATGTTCTAAATGTGGAATGCCGTTAACAGATCCAGTTCCTGAAAAAGCGAAATAAAGTAAATAATTTTGGGTAAGAAAAATATACTGAAATTGTTATGAATTTAATAGGCTTAGTTTAGGTTATTTATTAAATTAGAAGATGACACATACATACAACATTACTGGAATGTCCTGCAACGGCTGCCGCACCAAAGCCGAAAAAGCCCTTAATTCCATTGACGGAGTTGAAGCCACGGTTTCATTGAATCCGCCAATCGCCACGATTACAACAGAAAAAAATATTTCCATTTTTAAACTTCAAAAATCATTATATACCGCAGGAAACTACGTGATAACCGAAGCAGACGCTTCTAATGGAAAATCGCTTTATAACATACCACCATCAACTGAGATGAATAGTATTGTTTTGCCAAAAAGTGCTTCGGGAAAATATTATTGTCCAATGTTTTGCGAAGGTGAAAAAGTCTATGATAAAGCTGGAGATTGTCCAGTTTGCGGAATGGATTTAGTCAAAGCTCCTGCTTTGACAGCTAGCAAAACATCATATACTTGCCCGATGCATCCCGAAGTTATAAAAGATGGTCCGGGTTCGTGTCCTATTTGCGGAATGGATGTA
>CAMDGJ010000084.1 GCA_945897545.1 Flavobacterium psychrophilum | reverse complement strand
TGTTTTGCTCCCCCTATTGGAGAAAGTTGCAAATTTGATGCGATGATAATTTACTTAACTATTAGAAAAAAAATGAGTTAAAAAATAATTATTTGTCGCAATTATTAAAATTCATCAAATTACTAAAAACCATAACCCACCAAAATCATCTTGATTGTTCTCCAAAAAACAACGAAGTTTTAACTACTTTTGCCGAAAAAATAAATAGACATTTTAATGATGCGACCAAAAATTATACTATCCGTAATTTTACAACTTTTTATATTTTCAATCTCAAACGCACAAACAAACGTAACCGTTTCGGGTATTATAAAAGACAAAAACAGCAAAGCCGTTTTACCTTTTGTAAATGTAGTTTTGAAAACCGAAAAGGACAGCAGCTTTGTAAGCGGTACAGTTACTAACGAAGAAGGACGATTTTCATTATCAAAAATAAAATTTGGAAACTACTATTTAGAAGTTTCTTATATCGGCTACAAAACAACAAAACAAGCGCTGTTTGTTGGTAATCTAACAGAGTATTTGGATATTAAAACCATTGAAATAGAAGAAAAATCAACTTCATTGCAAGAAGTTGTTGTAGCAGTGAAAACTTCCGAGATAAGTGAGAAAATGGATAAAAAAACATTTTCTTTGAAGGACAATATTAGTCAAAGTGGTGGCTCGGTATTACAAGCCATGCAAAATTTGCCAAGTGTAACAGTTCAGGATGGGAAAGTACAACTTCGTGGAAACGACAAAGTAACAGTCCTAATTGACGGTAAACAAACAGCTTTGACAGGTTTTGGTAATCAAACCGGTTTAGATAATATTCCAGCATCTGCGATTGAAAAAATTGAAATTATCAATAATCCATCTGCCAAATATGATGCCAATGGAAACGCAGGAATTATCAATATTATTTACAAAAAAAACAAACAAGATGGTTTTAATGGGAAGGTTGGTTTTACAACAGGTGTAGGTTCACTTTGGGTGCGAAAAGAAAATTTACCAACCATAAGACCACAATACACTAATACGCCAAAAATCAACCCTAGCGTTTCGCTTAATTATAGAAAAAATAAAATCAATGTCTTTTTTCAAGGAGATTACTTATACACTGAAACGCTGAATAAAAATGAATTTGTAACAAGAAGTTACGACAATGGTGAAGTCATAAATTCGCAATTAAAACGCAATAGAAACACCCATTTTACGACATTGAAATCGGGAATTGACTACACAATTAACGAACAAAATTCATTGACTGTTTCGGGGCTTTTTGGAAGTGAAAAAATAATTGACCGTGGCGACCAACCCTTTTTTAATGTTGATTTCTCTCAACGAAAAAGGCTTTGGCAGTTTTTAGAAGATGAATTAAAAACAACCGTAATGGCAACTGCCAACTATCAACACAAATTTGCAGCAGCCGGACATTTGCTAAACGTTGGTTTTAATTATACTTTTCACAGAGAAGATGAAAAATATTTTTATGACAATTATTTGCCAACTTCCACAGGAACGGATGCGTTTAAATTATTGTCAGACGAACAAGTTTATGATTTTAATTTGGATTACATAAAACCATTGAAATATGGACGAATTGAAACAGGCATAAAACTTCGTAACAGAAATATACCAACAAACATGCAATTTATTCCGGGCGTAAATTCAGTTTTAGATGTTAATGCGGGTGGTTGGGCAACTTATAAAGAATTAATCCCTGCCGTTTATGGAAACTACATTTTTGAAAACAAAACATGGGAAGCCGAACTAGGTTTAAGAATTGAGTATGTGAAAATTCAGTATGACGTTAATCCTAATCATATAGTATATCAAAGTGATGGTTATAACTATACACAACCGTTTCCAAACTTACGTTTGGCATTCAAAATAGATGACAATAACAAAGTTTCTATTTTCTACAACCGAAGAGTTGACCGACCAAACGAAGTTGATATTCGTATCTTTCCAAAATACGATGACGCAGAAATTATAAAAGTTGGAAATCCTGCATTGCGACCACAATTCACCAATTCGGTAGAATTGGGTTATAAAATAAATTGGGAAAAAGGAAGTTTATACAACGCTATTTACCACAGATTTGCAGATGGAACAATTACACGAATTTCAAGTACTGTTCAACCAAGTAATTTAATTTATGCAACATTTCAAAACGTAAATAAAAGTTACAACACAGGAATTGAAATGGTTTTAGTGCAAGAAATTTCTAAATTGTACGCATTCAATATTAATCTAAACGCCTACAGAAATCAAATTGATGCATTCACAGTTGAAAACAAATATCCTACCACACACACATTTTCAGCAGACAAACAAGAAATATATTCTGGAAACATAAAATTGAACAATACGTTTCATTTTCCTAAAAACATAGATTTACAATTAACAGGTATTTATTTAGCGCCCGATATTATTCCACAAGGAAAAATAAAATCAAGATTTTCATTAGACCTTGGGCTAAAAAAAGCAATTCAAAAAGGGAAAGGGGAACTCTTTTTTAATGGTACAGATATACTAAACACTATGATAATCAAAAAAGAAATCAACGGACAAGGCTTTAACTATACAAGTAATGATTATTATGAAACACAAGTAATAAGAATTGGATATAGTTATAAATTTTAAAGGTATACGTAATACTAAAAACAAGCCAGGAGTTAACAGCCCTATGGTAGGATTGCAAATTAATATATCAAACAAAATTTTTTAGCCCTAATTTTACAAACGATTAAACACAAAAAAACCCGACACTTTCGTATCGGGTTTTGTTTTGCTCCCTTTATTGGGGAAAGTTACAGTTTTGCCTCAATGATTGATTATTCAATTATCTTAAAATCAAAGACATAGATTTTAATTTATAAATTATATATCAGAAAACAAAGATGTTTAAAGAAACATAATTATCTAACCTCATCTAATAACTGATTATGTTACCCTATCAATTCGCGAAATTTTACTTCTGCTTTTTGACATAATTCTGCTAATTAAGGTTTTTTTTATCTTAAATTATGTGAAAGTCTTGTCTTGTTTTTTGGGAGCAGCATAGTATGACTTTGTCATACATATAAACTAGTTAGCAAATATGCTTTAATCCGCCATTTCAGTAGAAACTATGCACTATGCAAAAACACTTCTGCAGGAATACTAAAATAGTCCTTTAGTTTCTGTGCCATCTTCAATGTGATTTCGCGTTTACCAGATAGAATTGCAGAAACATGGCCTTTACTTCCAATGATTGGTTCCAAATCTTTAGCCTTCATTCCCATTTCCTGCATTTTGTATTTGATTACTTCCAAAGCGTCTAATTCAGGTAACTGATAATGCTTTTCATCATAATCTTTTATCAAAACAATGAGTAAATCTAATTCATCACTTTGCGGAGTATTTGGCTCGGCATTAAATATCTCCATCATTCGTAGAGAAGCTTTATTGTAATCTTCATCTGTTTTCAATACTTTCCAGTTCATAATTAAATCTTTTTGTTTGTTAAAATTGTAGTGTCAAAAACAATGGTTTCAACATTTATTTTGTCATATTCCTTATGTGTGCCAAACCAAATCACATAACATGCTTCTTGTAAAAAGTTTATAGAAATAATCAATCGATAATCATTTCCTTTAATGTTGAAAACAACTCGGTTATTATTCACAATACTAGCATTTCCATACACTTTCTTGAGCTCATTGAAATTACTAAATCCATGTTTAGAAAACTCATTATACCAAATCAGCAATTGAGTTTCTGCGATTGGATACTTTTTGATATAAAATAAAATCGTCTTCTTTACAAGGATTTTCATTTGACAAAAGTAACAAAAGTTTTCAAATTGAAAACTTTTTTATGGAGAAATTTTGAATAAACGCACATTTGCTTACAGAGGTTTGTGATAATGGCTAGTTTTGGCTTTATCGCTAATGTATTCGCTGATTGAAATTTTTGTTATATTTGGAATGGAAAGTGATTAAATTCCGCCACTTCGCCGAGCAGAAAAACATTATATTTATTACTTCTTTTTATATCCCAAAACATCTTATTTTAACTGCTAAAATTAACAAGTCCAATACAAGTTCTCCTCAATGCCAGTAAGGTTTTGCAAAATAGTAAAAATAAAAAAGAGGTCATTTTTGACCTCTTTTTTCAATTAGCTCCCTCTCTTGGGCTCGAACCAAGGACCCTCTGATTAACAGTCAGATGCTCTAACCAACTGAGCTAAGAAGGAAACTGTATTTTATTATTCTTATTATGAATGAACGTTTTTTGTAGCTTTAACTAACAATGTTTATTTGTTTAAGCGGTTGCAAATATAGTGCTATTATTACTTTTCACAAATAAAAAAGTAAAAAATTTTAATTTATTTTATCGTCCCACAATTGCCTTGTAAATATCGTTCCCGTTAGCAAACAATAACAAGGTTATAAGTAGAAAGAAACCAACCATTTGGGCGTTCTCTAGGAACTTGTCGCTTGGTTTTCTGCCGCTAATCATTTCGTATAATAAAAAGATTACGTGACCACCATCAAGGGCCGGAATGGGCAATAAATTCATTACACCAAGCATAATCGACAACAAAGCGGTAATGTTCCAGAATACTTCCCAGCTCCAAGTGCTTGGAAAAATATCAAAAATGGCTTTAAAACCTCCTACACCTTTGTAAGCGCCCGTGTCTGGATTGAAAATCGCTTTTAGTTGTTTTCCGTAACCTACTAATTGGTTTGTTCCTTTATCGATTCCTACAGGGATTGATTCAAAGAAGCCGTATTCGTGTGTGCTAAATTTATAAAGACCCAACTTTTCAAGGCTTTTAATACCCACTGAAGCAACACCAACACCTAACTTTCCTTCTTTGTTAATTTGAACTTTAACAGGAACTTCTTTTTCATCTCTCAAAACAACAGCATCAACAGTTTTGTTTTTATTGGCTTTCAAAATGGACATCACTTGATCGGCATATTTCGTTGGCACTCCATTCAATGATTTTACAATGTCTTTTTTCAAAAGTACTTTGCTATTGGCAGATGAATCTTGAACCATAGCTACCATAAATGGCTCTCTTAGTCCAATAAAAGGACGTTTTTCGCCTTTCAATACTTTGTCAATCAAATCGACTGGGAACTTAATAGTTTGTTCAGCGCCGTCACGAACAATCAATGCTGATTTGGAGAACAAGAGTTTCATTGGAATCTCATCAAAATGAGCAATTTTTTCGCCATCAACAGCAATTATTTTATCCCCTGTTTTTAATCCTAATTCTTCTCCAACGGCACTTTTAACCGCAATTCCATCTTTCAACTCAGAATTGTTGAGGTACATTTCACCATAAGCAAATGCCATGCCGATATAAATGATAAACGCCAAGATAAAGTTTACGGTAACACCACCCAACATAATAATCAATCGTTGCCAAGCCGGTTTCGAACGAAATTCCCATGGTTGTGGAGGCAAAGCCATTTGTTCTTTGTCCATACTTTCGTCAATCATTCCAGAAATTTTGACGTAACCACCAAGCGGCAACCAGCCAATTCCGTATTCGGTTTCGCCAATTTTCTTTTTGAATAATGAATATTTAACGTCAAAAAATAAGTAGAATTTTTCAACTCGGGTCTTAAATATTTTGGCAGGAATAAAATGTCCTAATTCGTGAAGTATAATCAGTAATGATAAGCTCAATAAAAATTGAGAAAGCTTGATAACTATTTCCATTTCTTGTTTTTAAATTCTGTATAGCCCACAAAAGTAAGGTTTTCTATTATAGTTGCAAAGGTTTACTTTTAGCTAAGACGATAAAAATATGTTAATTAATGCTCCTTTTCCTTTTTTACTAAGCTATATGTGTCTTAACTTTACCTTTTGTTACAAAACCTTTACAGTATGCAGCTTTTCTACTCTTTAAAATCATTTCTTTTTGGGTTTTATGTGCAAAGCTAAAAACAATTAAAATTATTCTTTTCTGCAAATAGACAACTCAAAAAAAATAAACCATTAAAATCAATAAGAAAATTAAGAGTTAATACACTTAATGAACCTTAATATCTTAATGGTTTGAAAAATAACCTAAATTTTTATAATTGAATCTAAAAATCAAAACTATGTCTTCTACATTATTTTCACCTCTTTCGATAAAAGGCCTCACATTCAAAAACAGAATTGCTATTTCTCCAATGTGCCAATATTCTGCAACCGATGGCTTTGCCAATGATTGGCATCTGATACATTTAGGCAGTCGAGCCACAGGCGGTGCGGCTTTAATCATACAGGAAGCAACAGCAGTTTCTCCCGAAGGCCGAATTTCTCCGGGAGATTTAGGCCTCTGGAAAGACGAACACATCGATAAAATGCAAACTATTAATAAGTTTATACTTTCGCAAAATGCGATTCCTGGAATTCAATTGGCGCACGCTGGACGAAAAGCAAGCGTTTCGGAACCTTGGAACGGCAATAAAAAAATGGATGAAAAAAATGGCGGTTGGAATACAGTTGCGCCATCGGCTGTTGCTTTTCATGGCAATGAAAAACTCCCAATTGCATTAGACAAAACCGGAATTCAGAAAGTAATTTCCGATTTTAAATCAGCTACCAAAAGAGCTTTGAAAGCCGGTTTTCAAGTGGTCGAAATCCACGCTGCTCACGGTTATTTGTTGCATCAGTTTATGTCTCCTTTGTCTAATTTTAGAACAGACGAATACGGAGGAAGTTTTGAAAACAGAATCCGATTGCTGCTTGAAGTGATCGAAGCCATAAAATCCGAATGGCCAGCAGATTTGCCTTTATTCATCAGAATTTCGGCCACTGATTGGGCTGATGGAGGTTGGAATGTCGAAGAATCGGTACAACTTTCGAAAATTATAAAAGAAAAAGGAGTTGATTTAATTGACGTTTCTTCTGGCGGATTAGTAACCCATCAGCAAATTCCTATTGGACCTAATTATCAAGTTCCTTTTGCGGAAAAAATCAAAAAAGAAACAGGGATTTTGACTGGAGCTGTGGGTTTAATCACCGAAGCAATCCAAGCGGAAGAAATTGTTGCCACGAAGAAGGCTGATTTGGTTTTATTCGCCAGAGAATCCCTGAGAGATCCTTACTTAGGATTGAATTTTGCAAAAGAATTGGGTGTCGAAGTGGAATGGCCGTTGCAATACGAAAGAGCTAAGATATGATTTAATGATTTTTGAATGATGATTAACGATTTTAGATTTGTTTCGCCAGTCCGCAATCGCTCGGGTCAGATTTAGTATTGGTAAATATGAGATTGTTAATTTTGCGAGTCATTAAACTTCTGCAATCAAAAATCGTTAATCAAAAATCCGCAATCTTTATATATTTTAAAAAAAAACAAAATGCAAAAAATAAAAACAGCACTATTATCCTACGGAATGTCGGGAAAAGTTTTTCACGCACCCTTTCTTGAACTTCATCCCGGTTTTGAACTTTTGGGTTCTTGGGAACGAAGCAAGAAATTAATAAAAGAGGATTATCCTGAAGTGATAAGTTATTCCAGTTTAGAATCTATTCTGGAGGACAAAACGATCGATTTGGTTATTGTCAACACGCCAATTGATACTCATTTCGAATATGCCAAAAAAGTCCTGCTCGCCGGAAAACACGCGATTGTCGAAAAAGCATTCACCTCAAATGTTGCTGAAGCAAAGGAATTGGCAGCCTTAGCCAAAGAGAAAGGATTGAAATTGTCCGTTTTTCAAAATAGGAGATGGGACAGCGATTTCAAAACCGTTAAAAGCATTGTCGATAAAAATGTTTTGGGAGAAATCGTCGAAGCTGAATTCCATTTCGACCGTTACAATCCTGTTTTGAGTCCAAAAGTTCACAAGGAAACTGTCAATTCTGGTTCTGGAATTATGAAGGATTTGGGACCACATATTATTGATCAAGCTTTGTATTTGTTCGGTTTGCCCAATGCCGTGTTTGCTGATATCCGATTCATTAGAGCAAATTCGGTTGTCGATGATTACATGGATGTTTTGCTCTATTATACCAATTTTAGACTGCGATTGAAAGCCGGATTTTTTGTACGTGAACCCAATCCTTCTTATGTGATTCACGGCAAGAAAGGTTCTTTTCTAAAGTCGCGTGGCGATGTGCAAGAAGACGAATTGAAACTGGGTAAAAAACCCAATTTACCTAATTGGGGAACTGAAAAAGAAGGACAGGAAGGATTGTTGCACACCGAAATCGAAGGCAAAATTATAAAAGAAAAAACACCCACACTTCAAGGGAATTATTATGACTTTTTTGACGGTGTTTATCAATGTCTTACCAACGGTAAAATAGAACCCGTAACAGCTCAAGATGGTGTCAATGTTATGCAAATTATTGAAGCCGCTTTTCAAAGCAATGAGCAAAAAAAAGTTATCGACTTATAAACAACCTACTAGTTCTGAATTTATCCACTGTCAGTCTGAGCTTGTCGAAGACCTTTTTTAATGCACTTCGACAAGCTCAGTGTGACAAATGCGAGACTATAATTCATACAGCAATTTAGTTCAATCTATTTTAACTTGTAGGCAAAAACGTTGTACTGTTCCAATTAAAAAGGAAATAGCCAATAGACAGAGATTGATTTTGTATTATTGCAGCTTCAAATTTAAAATAAAACTATTTGCAGTATTTTAATTTTATAGGTATTTACAAAGCGAAAGGCAAATACAAAAAAACCTATCGTGACGCCAAGCAATCCTATTTAAACCGAATTCGTTGGGGCGTCTCCATGTTTTATTTTGGTATGGGTTTGTGTTTTTCCAGTTGGGCAAGCCGAATTCCAAATATCAAAGCCGCTTTGCAATTGAGTGATGGCGAACTAGGAACTATTCTATTCGCATTGCCAGTCGGACAGTTGTCGATGATGTTTTTTTCAGGTAAATTAGTGACTCGTTTTGGAAGCCACCGCATCCTTCCGTTGTCAGTTATAATGTATGTTTTTAGTTTGACGAATATCGGTTTAGCTCAAAATGCTTGGCAATTGGCTCTAGGGTTGGTTTCTTTTGGAATCTTTGGCAACTTGACTAACATCTCCATAAATACTCAAGGCATCTACACCGAAGGTCTTTTTAGGAGAGCTATTATGTCTTCTTTTCACGGAATGTGGAGCTTGGCTGGATTCACAGGAGCTTTAGTTGGACTGGGAATGTTAGCACTCAATATTACGACGTATATGCATTTTGTCATCGTGGCTTTTGTAGTAGTAGGTCTTGTGGCCATCAATTTCAAATATTTAATAAAAGCCAAGGAAAAAGTTCGCATTGAAAAGAAAAAAACATTTACCAAACCAGATATGTCCTTAGTTTTATTGGGAGTTATTGGATTTTGCTGTATGGCGAGCGAAGGCATTATGTTCGATTGGAGTGGAGTTTATTTCAAAGACGTCGTCAAAGCGCCGGGCCCATTAATCGTTATTGGTTATACTTCATTTATGATTATGATGGCTAGTGGACGTTTTTTTGGCGGACGTTTAATCGATAAATTTGGGCGAAAAACCGTGATGCAAATCAGTGGTATTATGATTTCATTTGGCTTATATATGGCTGTAATTTTCCCGTATATTATTCCGTGTACTATTGCTTTTATGATTGTAGGATTGGGCGTTTCTACCGTTATTCCTACACTTTACAGCATTGCTGGAAAACACCCAACAATTCCAACAGGTGAAGCTTTGACAGCCGTTTCTAGCGTGAGTTTTTTAGGATTCTTGATGGGACCTCCTGTTATTGGTCATATTTCAGAACTATTTGGTTTGCAATTTTCATTCTCTTTTATCGGAATGTTCGGAATTTTGATTGCTTTCTTGGTTAGTAAAGTGAAAGCGATAGAATAGATTTTGGTGCATTGTCCATAAGTCCCTCGCAAATCATTAAATTTGCAGCATATAAAAAGTTATGTTAGAAAAAGAAACAATAAATTTTGAAAAAACGGCAATCGTTGGTATCGTTACGCAAAACCAAAGCGAGGATAAACTCAAAGAATATCTAGACGAATTAGAGTTTTTGACCTTTACCGCTGGCGGTGAGGTTGTGAAACGTTTTTGGCAAAAAATGGATAAACCCAATCCTAAAACATTTTTAGGAACTGGGAAAATAGACGAAATCAATCTTTATGTAAAAGAAAACAACATCTCATCTCTGGTATTCGATGATGAGTTAACACCTTCGCAACAAAAAAATATTTCCAAAATCATAGATTGTAAAATACTTGACAGAACGAATCTTATCCTTGATATTTTTGCACAAAGAGCCGAAACTTCCTATGCCAGAACCCAAGTAGAATTGGCACAATGTATCTATTTGTTACCAAGATTATCAGGACTTTGGACGCACTTGGAACGTCAAAAAGGGGGAATCGGAATGCGTGGACCGGGAGAAACAGAGATTGAAACCGATAGACGTATTGTGCGGGATCGAATTTCATTATTGAAAGAAAAAATAAAAGCTATCGACAAGCAAATGGGAACCCAAAGAGGCAATCGTGGCGCTATGGTTCGTGTGGCTTTGGTAGGGTATACCAATGTGGGCAAATCGACTTTGATGAACGCCATTGGGAAAAGTGATGTTTTTGTAGAAAATAAACTTTTTGCGACTTTGGACACCACCGTTCGTAAAGTGGTGATTAAAAACTTACCTTTTTTGCTTTCAGACACAGTAGGGTTCATTCGAAAATTACCAACGCAATTAGTCGATTCTTTCAAAAGTACGCTCGATGAGGTTCGCGAAGCTGAGTTGTTGTTGCACGTGGTCGATATTTCGCATCCCGATTTTGAAGATCATATCGAATCGGTAAATCAGACTTTAGCAGATATCAAGGCAAAAGACAAACCTGTGATTATGGTTTTCAATAAAATCGATGCTTACAAACATTTGACCATCGATGAAGATGATTTAATGACCGAAAAAACGCCAAGACATTTTACCCTCGAAGAATGGAAAACCACTTGGATGCACCGTGTGGGCGAAGAAAATGCCTTGTTTATTTCGGCAGCCAACAAGGAAAATTTCGAGGAATTCCGGGAACGAGTTT
>CAMDGJ010000083.1 GCA_945897545.1 Flavobacterium psychrophilum | reverse complement strand
TGAAAACCATGCGTCCTAACCGATAGACGAACGGGCCCTAGTTCTTTTATGCGGATGCAAAAATACAACTATTTTTTATTCGCGCAATAGCTGAAGTATGTTTTTTTATGTTTTTTTAATAAGCCTTCGCAAACAACACTCTTCCAACCGATGGATTGCCTGTAAACATGCAGCTTCCCGACTCTTCTACCCTATCTAAAGGAAGACATCTTATAGTTGCTTTAGTCAATTCCTTTATCTTTTCTTCTGTCGCTGCTGTACCGTCCCAATGTGCTGAAACAAAGCCTCCCTTGCCATTTAAAACTGCTTTAAACTCTTCAAAACTATTTACTTCAGTGACGTGAGTATTTCTGTAGTCTAATGCTTTTTTGAACAAATCTTTCTGAATCAGGGCTAACAAATCGTTAACAAAGGTTACAATTGATTCTTTTGATACTACCTCTTTAGTCAAAATATCTCTTCTCGCTACTTCAAAAGTTCCATTTTCAAGATCTTTCGGCCCCACTGCAATTCGAACAGGCACTCCTTTCAATTCCCACTCTGCAAATTTAAATCCTGGCTTTTGAGTAGTTCTGTTGTCAAATTTAACTGAAATATTCAATTTTTTAAATTCTGAAACTAAACCATTCACGACAGTAGAAATTTCTTCTAGCTGCTCGTCTGTTTTATAAATTGGAACAATTACCACTTGAATTGGTGCTAAACTTGGAGGTAAAACTAATCCTTGATCATCAGAATGCGTCATAACTAAAGCTCCCATCAATCGAGTTGAAACTCCCCAAGAGGTTCCCCAAACGTGTTCTTGTTTTCCTTCGGCATTAGAAAATTTAACGTCAAAAGCCTTAGCAAAATTTTGCCCCAAAAAATGAGAAGTTCCGGCTTGCAACGCTTTTCCATCTTGCATTAAAGCTTCGATACAATACGTTTCTTCTGCTCCTGCAAAACGCTCAGTTTCGGTTTTAAGACCTTTTATAACTGGAATTGCCATAAAATTCTCAGCAAAATCAGCATATACATTCATCATTTTTTCGGATTCTTCAATCGCTTCGGCTTTCGTAGCATGTGCAGTATGACCCTCTTGCCATAAAAACTCAGCTGTTCTTAAGAATAATCGCGTTCTCATTTCCCATCGCACTACATTGGCCCATTGATTAATCAACAAAGGCAAATCTCTGTAGGATTGAATCCAACCCTTGTAAGTTGACCAAATTATGGCTTCACTTGTTGGGCGAACAATTAATTCTTCTTCGAGTTTTGCGTTAGGATCAACAATTAACTTACCTGGATTATCAGGATCATTTTTTAATCTATAATGCGTCACGATGGCGCATTCCTTTGCAAAACCTTCTGCATTTTTTTCTTCAGCTTCAAACATGCTTTTTGGAACGAACAAAGGAAAATAGGCGTTTTGATGCCCTGTTTCTTTAAACATTCTATCGAGTTCTGCTTGCATTTTTTCCCAAATTGCATAGCCATAGGGTTTAATAACCATGCATCCTCTAACTCCCGAATTTTCGGCTAAATCGGCTTTTACAACCAGCTCATTATACCATTTTGAATAATCTTCAGCTCGTGTGGTAAGGTTCTTGCTCATATTGAATAGTTTGGCACAAATTTTGTTTTGTTAATTTTAACTAAATAGTTCGGCAAAACTAACTATTTTTGTATTGTGCAACAATAAAAATTCCCATTGATATGAAAACAAATACTTTTTTCTCCAGAAATGTAACACTTTATTCACTAATTGGATTGTTAAGTGTTCTAGTAACATCATGTGGATCCTACCAAAATAGTTCTTATTATGATAGTGATGGAATATATGGTAATACCGCTAAAGAAAAGCCACCTGTTTCAAGTACTCAGTACAAAAACTATTTCAGCTCTTTACAAGATAACAACGAAGTATTAAATGATACCATCAAAATTCAAAATCAAGGGTATACGGAAACAAATATTGTGAATGTTTATAACGATCCTTGGAATATGGGGTTTGGTATGGGCATGGGATTTGGCTGGGGCTATCCTGCTTGGGGTTGGGGTGGCGGATTTGGCTGGGGTGCTGGATTTGGTTGGGGCTATCCTGGTTGGGGTGGCGGATTTGGCTGGGGCTATCCAAGTTGCGGTTGGGGTAATCCTGGATATGGGTACAACAATAATTACGCTTACAATTCAAGCCGAAGAGGCTCTTCATATGGCAATAGGGTAAATGGAGGCACATATTCTCAAGCTGGTGCGAATGGAACTAATAGAGAATCAAATTACTCAAATGTTAGAAATAACGTTGTCAATAGTACCTCTAGAAACAGTTCTTCATTTATGACGGGTGATTATAGACAAAATAATTCTTCAAGAACAACAAGATCTAACACTAATACTAATGGCTCTAGAAGCCAAAACTATTCTAACACAAGATCTTCAAGTCCAAGTTCTAACAGCTATAACAGCAGTAATTCAAGATCTTCAGGTGGCAGTTATGGCGGAGGAGGCGTAAATAGTGGCGGTGGCGGAAGATCATCAGGCGGCAGCGGAAGAAGATAATACATTTTACGATTTGTAAGTTTTAAAAATAAATCTTAACTGTTTAAAAGATGAAAAAATACATATTCCTACTATTCGCTGGTTTCACCTTTAGTTTTACTCAATCACAAGAGATACCAGATGCCATTCGTTATAGCCAAGACAATTTGAGCGGAACAGCTCGTTTTAGAGCGATGGGCGCTGCTTTTGGAGCCCTTGGAGGTGATTTATCTTCAATAAACGTTAATCCTGCTGGTTCAGCCGTTTCTTCGAATAATCAACTAACAATAACTTTTAGTAACTTTAACACAAAAAATAATTCTAATTATTTTGGAACAAAAACGGAAGCGTCAAACAATTCATTCGATTTGAATCAAGCTGGGGGTGTTTTTGTTTTTAAGAACCAAAATTCATCCAGTAAATGGAAAAAGTTTTCAGTTGCAATAAATTATGAAAATACCAATAATTTTGACAATTCAGTTTTTTCAGCTGGAACAAATTCTACGAATTCAGTTGCAAACTATTTTTTGAGTTATGCAAATTCAGCTACCAATCAAGGCGGATTTTATTTAGATAATGTAAAGAAATCTTATTATGAAGAATTTAATTATGAAGATCAACAAGCTTTTCTAGGCATTACTGGAAATATTATTAAACCAAATTTAATTGAAGATGACAACGATAGTTACAGTTCAAATAGCGTTGGTGGGAATTATTATCAGGAAAACATAATTGAATCTAGTGGATATAACGGGAAATTATCTTTTAATGCTTCGACAGCTTATAATGATAAATTACTAATTGGAATTAATTTGAATTCTCATTTTACAGATTATCGACAATCAACCGAATTTTTTGAAAGAAATGGCAATAATAATGCAAATGGGATCCAAAATGCAACTTTTTATAATGATTTATATACTTATGGTTCAGGATTTTCGTTTCAATTAGGAACAATTTATAAAGCAACCAAAGAGTTACGTTTAGGACTTTCTTATGAATCACCAACTTGGTACAAATTGAATGACCAACTAAATCAAAAATTATATACAACAGGATTAAATTTTATAGACTACACTAAGGATTATGGAGTGGATAATTATCCTGTAATAAATGGTCAGTCTAATACTTCATCCGATTCAGATATTACGATTTTTTATGAACCTTACAACTTGCAAACCCCGGGCAAATGGACTGGAAGTTTGGCGTATATTTTTGGTAAAACTGGATTACTAAGTTTTGATTTTGCACAAAAAAATTACAGTAGCACAACATTTAAACCCAAACAAGATTTTATAGGTGCCAACAAAGAAATGTCAAATATTTTAGCCGTTTCTAACGAATTTAGAATTGGTGCTGAATATAAAATAAAGGCCATAAGCTTAAGAGGAGGATACCGTTTTGAAGAAAGTCCATACAAAAACGGAACAACAATTGGTGATTTGAATTCTTTTTCTGGAGGTCTAGGATATACTTTTGGGGTATTCAAATTAGATTTGGCTTACTCCAATACCAAAAGAGATTCTGGAGAGGGATTTTTTACTCAAGGATTTACAGATGGCGCTCAAATCAATACTATAAATAATAACGTTTCAGTGACTTTGCTGTTTGAATTATAACTTTTTAGAAATTTTCACTTTGAAATATTTAGTAGCAAGCCATTTCATTTTTTGAAGTGGCTTTCCTTTTAAAAAGCGTTTTTGAAAAACTAAAAGTATTAAAATAGCCCCGATAGAAACGGCATCCTCTTGTGACCGGCTTTCGGCACAAGAGATACAGTGGACAGCGCGACAAAACGTGTTTATATAAACAAAGATTTATGCTCCTAAAAATAAAAATCGTAATTTTGCAAAATTCCCAAAATATAGGGATTATAAATCTATGAGAACCAAGTCTTTAAAAAAGAATAAAATCAATGTAATCACTCTTGGGTGTTCGAAAAATGTATATGACAGCGAAGTCCTTATGGGTCAACTACGAGCTAGCGGAAAAGATGTCGTGCACGAACAAGAAGGAAACATTGTAGTTATAAATACCTGCGGATTTATTGACAATGCCAAGGCGGAGTCAGTAAATATGATACTGGAATATGCAGACAAAAAAGAGAAAGGATTAGTTGACAAAGTATTTGTTACAGGATGTTTATCCGAGCGTTACAGACCTGATTTAGAAAAAGAAATTCCGAATGTAGACCAGTTTTTTGGAACTACAGAATTGCCAGCTTTACTAAAAGCTTTGGGCGCTGACTATAAACACGAATTATTAGGTGAGCGATTAACTACAACTCCAAAAAATTATGCTTATTTAAAAATTGCCGAGGGCTGTGACAGACCTTGTAGTTTTTGTGCAATTCCGTTAATGCGTGGAAAACACGTTTCGCAAACTATTGAAAAACTAGTTAAAGAATCAGAAGGTTTGGCGAAAAATGGCGTTAAAGAATTGATTTTGATTGCGCAGGATTTGACTTATTATGGATTGGATATTTACAAAAAACGGAATCTTGGAGAATTATTAGAAGCCTTGGTAAAAGTAGAAGGAATAGAATGGATTCGTTTGCACTATGCTTTTCCTACTGGCTTCCCGATGGATGTTTTAGAAATTATGAAACGGGAGCCAAAAATTTGTAATTATATCGATATTCCCTTGCAGCACATTTCAGATTCTATTTTGAAATCGATGAAACGGGGAACGACAAAAGCAAAAACCACAAAATTACTGAAAGAATTCCGTGAAGCAGTTCCTGGAATGACCATTAGAACAACACTAATTGTTGGTTATCCCGGAGAAACACAGGAAGATTTTGAAATTATGAGAGATTGGGTTCAAGAAATGAAGTTTGAACGTTTGGGTTGTTTTACGTATTCACACGAAGAAAACACAACTGCGTTCGATTTAATAGATGACGTTCCAGAAGACGTGAAACAAAATCGTGCCAATGAAATAATGGAAATTCAATCTCAAATTTCTTGGGATTTAAACCAAGAGAAAATTGGCAAAACTTTTCGTTGTATTATTGACAGAAAAGAAGGTGAGCATTTCGTTGGAAGAACTGAATTTGATAGTCCTGATGTCGATAATGAAGTACTTATTGAAGCTTCAAAACATTATGTAAAAACGGGCGAATTTGTTATGGTAAAAATAACTGATGCTACAGAATTTGATTTATTTGCCGAACCTATTTAATTTTTAAATTCCAAAGATGAAAACTATTCAATCAATAATGTTAATTTTATTTACTTTATTTTCAATAAATATTGTTTCCGCTCAATATGGAAACAATGGTATGGGAGGATATGGAATGAATCAAAGAGGAAATGGCATGAACCAGATGGGAAATAGTATGGGGCAACAAAGTCAACCCGAGAAACCCAAAGAAATCCCAGCAGAAGTTACTGCGGCAAATATAATGGAAGATATGAAACCCGCATTAAACCTTGACGAACTTCAGGTCATTGCAGTATCAAACGTTTTGACTGAAAGTTTAAGAACCCAAGGAATATTACTTAAACAAGAATATAGCCAAGAAGATCAAATGAAAAATTTTCAGGCACTTGCAGAAACAACTGATAGAAAGATCAATCAGTTTTTGAGCCAAGAACAGAAAGAAAAATACCTTGTCTTTAAGGAAGCTAGAAAAAGCCAGAAAAAATCAAAAGAGAAATCTAAATCAAAAAAAGAAAAAGAAAAAAAGAACTAGTTTTTTTTGAACTTTAAATACCATCAAACAGCGTGAAACATATGGCAAACAAACCTTTATTTTATATAATTTTTATAGTTATTGTAAGTTCTTGCGCTACGAATCCATATAAAGTAAGTGAAAAATCATATAAGGAGCAGCTAGAAAATTATAAAAAAACAATTTCGAATATGGAAACTTCAAAATTGGAAACTAGCAGCTCAACCATATTGCCCTCAACTGAACCAGCTCCTTTTGACCCATTAGTCTTTTATAAGGACACATTATCAATAAAAGCACCAGTTGTTTTGTCAAATGGAATTACCACTGAATGGATAAGTACAGTTAATTTTAATCTTAGGAAACCCAATTTTATTATAATTCATCATACTGCGCAAGATTCATTGGCACAAACTTTAAAAACATTTACAATCACAAAATCTCAAGTAAGCGCTCATTATGTGATTGCTGATGATGGTAAAGTAGTTCAGATGGTAAATGATTATCTTCGAGCATGGCACGGCGGCAACGCTACTTGGGGAAAAAACAGCGACATTAATTCAGCATCAATAGGAATTGAATTGGACAATAATGGATTTGAACCCTTTTCGGATAAGCAAATAATAAGTCTTTTAGCATTGCTAACAAAACTGAAAAAGGACTATAATATTCCAACTCAAAATATTATAGGCCATTCTGATATTGCACCAAGTCGAAAAATAGATCCAAGTAAATTATTTCCTTGGAAACTTTTGGCAATAAATGACTTTGGCATTTGGCCCGATGATATCATGGCACCTGCTCCTTTAAATTTTAATATAGAGCAAGCGTTAAGAATAATAGGCTATAATACGACGAATCTTTCTGCGGCAATAGCGGCTTTTAAACTTCATTTTATTCAAACAGAAGTTGATTCAGTTTTAAACGAAAAAACGATAAGCACCATCTATTCCGTATATAAAAAGCAACAATATTAAAAATAAAATTCAATTATTTTTTTAATCCAAACCATTGCAATCAAGAATATTATGAGCGATTTTTATAAAAAAATTTTAGAT
This sequence comes from Flavobacterium psychrophilum, assembly GCA_945897545.1. Taxonomy (GTDB): domain Bacteria; phylum Bacteroidota; class Bacteroidia; order Flavobacteriales; family Flavobacteriaceae; genus Flavobacterium; species Flavobacterium psychrophilum_L. The sequence continues at coordinate 3,822 of CAMDGJ010000083.1, read as the reverse complement.
AACAATAAGGTTTGGGTTGAAACAGCATTAGCCAAAGATCCGTTTTATTTTGAAGATTTAGCCAAAGGTCAAACACCTCCCCTATTATGGATTGGTTGTTCTGACAGTCGAGTTCCAGCAAATGAAATTATTGGAGCAAAACCAGGAGAAGTATTTGTACATAGAAATATTGCCAATATGGTGATTCATACTGATATGAATATGCTTAGTGTTCTGGATTATGCCGTGAATGTATTAAAAGTTAAGCACATTATTGTTTGCGGACATTTTGGCTGTGGCGGTATAAAGGCAGCAATGACAAATGACTCTATTGGAATTATTGACAATTGGATTCGACATATAAAAGATGTATATCGTTTGCATTATGAATTTTTGGATGCAATTAGAAATGAAGAAGATCGTTTCAATGCTTTTGTCGAAATAAATGTAAAAGAACAAGTTTTTGATTTAGCTAAAACATCAATAGTTCAATCTGCTTGGAAGAGTGGTCAAGACCTTACCTTGCACGGATGGGTTTATGGTTTAAATTCTGGTTTTGTAACAGATTTAGATGTGAATATTAGCTCTGATAAGGATTTAGACCAGGTGTACCAATTGAAGTTTTAATTCTTTATTGAAGAATTTATGCATTAATTTAATTACCGCTTATTTCAGAATGTAATGCTTAAATAGGCTATCGAAATTCGTTTCAATACCCTTTTATTATTCAAAATTGAGTTAAAAAAACTGCCAAAACACTTAAAAGCATCTTGGCAGTAAAAAAAACATTTTTAAACAATTGATTTACATAGATTAGAATCCGTAAACGACTGCTAATGTAACTTGTGTAGCAGATTTAGAATCAGCAACTGCGCTTCCTGAAGATTTGAATGAATTAGCAGAAGCACCATCTGTTCTAAACTCAGGAATAAAAGTTAATCCTCCCGATTTTAAGTTAGCAGACAAAGTGAAAGCGGTAACTGACTCGTCAGCAGCAATGTTGCTTAATGCGCCACCATTCATCTTTTTAGCACTAAAATTTTCAGCACGAGCACCTAAACTAAATTTATCAGTAAATGCATAAGAAGGATACAATGCAAATCCTGTAAAACCTGTATCATCAATAGTACCAGAAAAATCAGCTACGTTCAAACCAAATTTGAATTTTGGAGTAATTTGGTAAGCTGTTGTCAAATCTATTATTGTTCCAGAAGCAGAACCTGTTAAAAGATTGATATAGGCAGTCCATCCTTCTACTGGAGTAACTGTTAATTGAGCTCCGAAAGCGTTCAATCCCAATTCAGGAGTTGCTTTGTAAAGATTCCACTGGTCATTAAATAAACCAGCCATTAAAGATACTTTGCTAGAAAAAGCATAAGTTGCTTTAATACCAGCATTTTGGAATGGTCCATTGGTAAACAAATAAGATGTAGAATAATGAAAATTTGCTACTGGCGAAATCACTTCATATCCAATAAAAGTTCCCATATAACCAGCAGTCATGGTAAACTTGTCCGAAAAAGCATAAGAAGCATACAAGTTTTGAATATGGAATGAATTTGATACATTGTTGTAAGTACCATCGGAATCTGGTATAGACTGTTGTAAACCTCTTGGACCAAAAGAAACTTCACCAACGAAAGATGCTTTTCCTGTTTTTTTCTTTAAGGCAATGTCAATCATACCTAATGAAAGTGAGTTTTGTTCATTTGCAAAACTTGTTCCGATGTTTGATGTTTTTGCAAAATCATACTTGTAATACAAATCACCAGATCCAGAAATTTCTAGTGGTGTGTCTTGTGCAAAAGTTAACGAAGTTGTAAGCGCTAATGCTAAAATAAGTGTTACTTTTTTCATGTTTGTTTTAGTTTAATAATTAATTAGTTTGTTTTTAAATTTATAACCACTGAATGTATTTTCAAAAATAAGAAAACAGCATTTTATAAGTATAAATTCATGTTGGGAAAACCATTTTTCCTGAGGCAAATCTATTACCTTTTGTTAAACTTAAAAATATTAAAAGGTATTTTTTGACTCATTTACGAAAGAATTATCGATTACCAAAAAATGGTTGTCAAAAAATATAGTATCCCTATTTATTTCTTTTTATTTTATTACATTAATATTTAATCTTTTCATACAGCCCCCTATTTTTTAATTTTTTTATAAAAAATCATACAAATATGTCATAATAATTGATAATTTTAATCTATAAAAAAAAAACACCCCATAAAAAATACACCTACTGATTATAAATAAAAAATGATTAAATTCTTGTCTTCCGAAAATTGACTAAAGATATTGATCAATAATCATAAGTAAACTATCTTTTTTAGGTCATTACACAGTGTCTAACAAACCAATAATCAAGATGATTTTAAAAAAATTAGATAGCAAATTTCCAGCAATTAAAGGTTAATAAAATACGTCTTCGTGTTGTTAGACTGTCATTATAATTTAGATGTTAATTTTATTTTAAATTTAATCCAATCGCTTTGATTTCATTTCATAAATTCTAATTTTGCATTGATGAAGATAGTAGCACAAATATTATTGTTTGTTTTTATAACTTTTCTCGTTACGCCAACTATTGTTAGTGTAATTGAGAAAAATGCAGATATGTCATTATTTTATAGTTTTTCAGAAGAGGAAAAAGCACATAAAGATATTAAAGCCATATTTAATCTTGAAGTAGCCACTACTCCAGACAATATATATCAATTGAATCAAAGCTTAATACTCTCCGAGAATTTATCCAAACACGATAAAATATCCTCCAAAATATTCATTCCCCCACCCGAACAAGTTTAATACATCGTCGATTTTAATTTTTAAAAATCAAATTTTCACATTTTTTCAAAATGTGACAAAAAATCTTTGTATTCAATTTTTAGTACGGTATTATGACAAAAAAAATCAATCTTTTTGCCAACCTCAAATCTGATTTTGCTTCAGGTTTAGTGGTTTTTTTAGTGGCGCTTCCATTATGTTTAGGCATTGCAATGGCCTCTGGCGCACCATTATTTTCAGGTATTATTTCCGGTATTATTGGCGGAATAGTTGTGGGTTATTTAAGCAAATCACATATAAGTGTTTCAGGTCCAGCAGCAGGTTTGACTGCAATTGTATTAACTGCAATTACTGATTTGGGAGCCTTTGACATTTTCTTGACAGCAGTTTTTATTTCAGGATTAATCCAATTAGCATTGGGATTTATTAAAGCTGGGAGTATTTCGAATTATTTTCCAACTAATGTAATTGAAGGAATGTTGGCCGGAATTGGTATTATTATTATTCTAAAACAGTTGCCACACGCGTTTGGTTACGACAGTGATTTTGAAGGAGACCAATCCTTTTTACAATATGATGGCGGTAATACATTTTCGTCAATACTAGGCATTGTCAATTATGTTCAATTAGGAGCAATAATCATTACTGCTTTATCCTTGATTATTTTAATTGCATGGGATAAAGTCCCATTTCTTAAAAAAATTAAATTAATTCCAGGCGCACTTGTAGCCGTGATTTTGGGAGTACTATTGAATGACATTTTTACCGTATCAGGAAGTTCCTTGGCCATTGGAAAAGAACATTTAGTCTCATTGCCAATTCCTACTTCCTTGGAAGAATTCAAACAAATTATTGTGACGCCCAACATTTCGGGTTTTACAAATCCTAAAGTTTGGGTTATAGGTTTGACCATTGCCATTGTAGCTTCAATAGAAACTTTATTATGTATTGAAGCAGCAGACAGAATGGATATACATAAACGATACACAGATACCAATGTAGAGTTGAAAGCCCAAGGAATTGGCAATATAGTCAGTTCTCTTTTAGGAGGTT
>CAMDGJ010000082.1 GCA_945897545.1 Flavobacterium psychrophilum | reverse complement strand
TCCTTTCCCCAATAACAAAGGTTTTAAAACATTGTCCGAAAGTCCACTCAAAAGAAAATATATTGACCACATAATAGCTGCAGTAGAACTGTCTCCTGTAGAAAACAGATACCCTATTACGCCAATATTGACAATAATGGGACCTATTTGTATAATGGATAAAATCAAGCACAATAAAGTCAATATCCCAGGAAAAGGAACACCACACAAAAACAATCCTACGCCTTGTATCAGGGTTTGAATAACGGCTACTCCAATAACTCCTTTTACTACCTGACGTACTGTGGAAATTGTAATTTCGATAATCTCATCACCTTTATCTCCAGCAATTCGGATTATAAAATTGGTGGCTAAATTTTGAGCACTCAAGGAAGACATTAAAACTCCTGCTATAATTACAGAAAGTACCACTTGCAAAATGGTCACAATAGAACTCAGTATACTTCCGAGCACTTTTACAAAAATGTGTTTTATCTGTTCTTTATGTTCCACTAGTGTTTTTTCTATATTAGTGGAAGCTGAATATAAAAAATCGTAAACTTTATCGCCAATAACGGGCCATTCTTTTATAGCTTGTCCTGGAGCTTCTATTTTAAGTGTTCCCGCATCAATACCCGCTTTAGCTTCCATTATACTGGAAGTAACACCAGCAAAAAAGGAAATTGAAGGCAAAATTATTATAGCTAAAATACTCAAAATAATAAAAGTAGCAGACAAGGATTTTTTTCCTTTTAACTTTTTCTGAAGAACATTGAATAATGGAAATAAGATTATCGCAAATATAATGGCCCAAAGTAGTGGGGTCACAAAGGGGGACAAAAGGTTAAAACAAAATCCTATAATTAGGAATACTAATCCTAATTGTAAAATAGTTTCAAAAAGTTGTTTACTGTTATTTAAAGAAGGATTTTTCATAGAGGTTTGATTTTTTGGTTAAAAGGTGGATTAAAATCATTTATTACTTTTTTGACGGGGAATATTGGTGTCTGAAACCAACCTTCCAATTAGAACTACGGGATACAATACGCCAATAATGGATTCCAAATTGACTAAAGCACGAACAAAGGGATGAAGCGGTAAAATCTCACCATAACCCGTTGTGGTTAGCGTGACATAACTAAAATATAGAAAATTAGCCTGCAAACTATTGCTTTCAAAATTAGGTAAACTAAGTTGAAAAGAACTGGGAATTTGGTTGTAAAAGTAAATGTAAACTACCGTCCATAGATGTGCGAAAAGCATATAAATTACTATTGAACCTATAACGCGATGCGCGGTAATAGGACCTGGTTCAAAAACTTTAATCAATACCAAAATGATTAAAAGTAAAAAAGTAGCTATCGAAAAACAAAGTGCTGCAATTAAAACAAAAGGAGTTAACCGAAATACACTTAACCAAGAAAAAGCAATAAACAATACTGGTACAATAGCAATTACAGAAGCTTGTTTAGTAGAAGTGGCCAATGAAAAAATGCCAGCTAAGAGAAATAGCATCCAAAAAATATTTAGGATTATCATAAAAAACGAATAGCTACCAAATAACGGAATCAAAACAAATTGCATTATAGTTAGTAATAAAATCATACCACTGAGCCCACTTTCTTTGTCCCACAACCGATTCAAAAACCTAACTTTTTTTGGCTTTTTCATATTGTTTACTATTTATATAAATTGTTCCTTTTTAATTTAAAAAGGAATTGGCTCTATTGCTACTCTTCCAATGGGTCTTCGTCCTAATTTAAATAACAAAAGAATAATTATAGGCAAAAAACAAAAACCCGACATGACCAGATAAATATCTTTGTAGGCCAATAATATAGAAGCTTGGGACGTTTTACTTGAAAGGCTTTTTTCGGCCATTTTCTGCGCCTCAACGGCTGACATTCCTTGGTGCAAATAATAATTTTTAGTATTGGTCATGCTTTGTTTTGCCTGTTGATTTACCGCCGATAATTGTTGGCTTAATCCTGTATTGTGTTGTGTTTTGGTATCGTTAATAAAGGTTCCCAAAATAGCTCCGCCCAACAAGGTGGCAATAATAACTCTAGCAATTATCCCGCTCATCATCCGGGAATCACTTAGTTTAGCAGGAACTCCTTCTGAAATATACAATGCCGAAATAGGATACAAAAAACCGATGGCCAACCCTTTGAAAACTAAGGGTACGAAAAAATCAGTTGTAGCGATTCCGGGATAAAAACGAAAATACAACAGGATATGAAACAGTCCGTAACAGGCAAAACCAACAATCCAAATGGTGGCCAAATATATTCTTTTGTACAATAAATAAGTAGATAACGGAATGGCAATACACAAACCAAAAAATACCGCCAAATGAGTTCTTGCTACATATAAACTATCAAAACCGAGAATATTGGTCATAAAACCAGTAACAATGCCACCTGTTCCATTCATCATACCCGTATAAAAAAAGAGAAATACCCCAATTACCACATTCTTATATTTGAAAACAGCGGTGTTTATAATTGGATTTTCAGTATAACGAACATGCAAAAAATAAATACCCATAACAAGCAGCAAAAAGGCAACTGCTAGTGAAATTAAAGGATCTTTAAACCAATTTCGGGTTTGTCCTTCCGAGCAAAGAAAAAGAACTAGGACAAAAAATAAAATGAGAATGCCCCAACCTCGCCAATCGAATTGGAATATACCTTTCATTGGAGCCACATCTTTTCTATAAAAAATCCAAGCCAAAATAATACCCACAAAAAAGTTAAAATTCAAAAAATGGATACTAAATGTCCAATCATAAAGGTTTGTGAAATAAGTCCCAATGAATTTATAAAGATGCTGGCTCCCTTGAATGATAAATTGCATAATACCATACATAATGGCCATATTCATTGTTGGATTGTATTTAAATAGAATAGGAATCATTGACGCAAAGATGCCTATTACAGAAGCCATAGCCAACAACGAACGCCAAAATGTAAACCAATAGATACTGCTTGAAAACAAAGAAGCGGTATTGAATAAAATGCATAAAAAACTAACTGATAAGATTAAAGTACGAACTGGAATTTGTTTTCCAATTTTTAAACCCAAAGGCAAAAATGCCAAAAGAGCAAAAACTGGAATATAACTCGAATAGGCAAACACTGTTGTCGAGGAACCGAAATGCCCAAGAATTTGTGAATTATCGTAAGTGGTAACATTTAATGCATTGAAAAACGGAATGGTAAGGACATACAATCCTACTAGAATTAAAACACTTCCTTTTTTATAGGCAACCATATTTTATTTTTTATAAATGTCCGATTATTGAACCTTACAATCTAGTAAACTAGCTCGGAGCAAATCCCCAGAGGTATTAAAGAAATAATAGCCACAGATTCACAGATTTTCAAAAATCTTTTTTAATCTGTGAATCTGTGGCGAAAAAATCGATGCTGAGCTTCGAAGAATTAAAGCTAGAGAGATTAAACTAATTCGTAAATCCGTTGTTAAAATTATTTTTTAACCTCCACACTGACATTCATTCCCGGTTTGACTTCTTCTAATGCTTTGGCATCAGCATCAAATTCTATTTTTACGGGAATTCGCTGCGTGATTTTTACAAAATTCCCTGTTGAATTATCCGGTTCCACCATCGAAAATTTGGCTCCCGTTGCTGGTGAAAAACCAACTACTTTTCCATTAAACTCCCTGTCATCCAAAGCATCAATGGCAATGGTAACTCGCTGCCCAACTTTTATTTTTTCTACTTGCGTTTCTTTAAAATTAGCCGTAACCCATAACTTTTGTTTAAGAACTAAAGAAACTATCACCTGATTTGAAGTGACTAAATCGCCAACCGATAGTGTTCGTTCTCCCACAAAACCATCAATTGGCGATGTGATAATTGTATAAGACAACTGCAGTTGTGCTGCCTCTAAATCGGCTTGTTTTCTGGCTACCGTAGCTTTTGAAGCTTCGAGATTGGTCTGACTTTGCTTGGCTACTGAGCCGCTTGCCAGCAACTCATTTTTCCCTGCTTTTAAATAGGCTTCGGAGGATTCCAATTTGGCAACTACCTGATCGTATTGATTGAGCGTTACTGCTGAATCGGCATACATATTTTTGAAGCGTTCGTAATCTTTTTGGGCTTTGTTCAAACTAGCCATATCTCCTTCTAATTTGGCTTTAGTAGCCGCTTGATTGGATAGCGAAGTAATTATAGTTTGTTGCAACGCATGCAAATTGCCTTCGGCTACAGCCAAATCGGCTTCGGCTTGTTTTACTTTGATGCGGTATTCTGTGTCATCGAGAATTACAAGCGTATCCCCTTCATGAACCAATTGATTGGCCTCGAAATTGATGGCTACAATATACCCAGTTGCGCGGGCAGCGATGTTATTTATGTAGGTTTCAACCTGTGCATTATTGGTACTTTCGTATCTACTAAAATCAAAAAATATACTTAAAATCCAAATACCTCCAGCCAACAAAAAAACAAAAGAAAGAATAGTCAAAAGTGTATTTCTCTTTTTTTCTGTTTGTTGAGTTGCTTCTTTATTTGCTGTTTCTTCACTCATACTATTTTGTTTTATTGTTCTCAAATTTAGTTTTAAAATCAGCATTTTAGTCCATTTACATTCACTACTTAAAAAAAAATACCGCAGATGCGCAGATTTTTTTATTTTTTTGTTCGGACAATTCGTTTGTATTCTAAAGAAATAGAATTAAAATTTACTAATAATGCTAATTCATTATCAGATACTTTTAGATAATTTAAGCATTGATTATAGTGACTATTATTAAAACAATCTACAGTTTTAATTTCTAATATAATTGAATTATAAAGCACAAAATCGGCATAAAACTGGTGTTTCAAAATTGTATTTTTATAGTTGACAAAATATTCTTTTTCTCGTTCATAAGGGACATTATTCTCATTAAATTCAAATTCCAAAGCATCCTTATATACAATTTCAGAGAAACCTTTTCCTAAATTTTTGTGAACTTCGAATAAAATTCCAATTATTTTATAAGTTTCATCTGCGGATAAATATTCTTCCATATTTTAAAAATTAAAATTTGCGCATCTGCGGTTGATTTTTTTTTACTATTCCAACCATAGCAACATGCCGATAAATATTCTTCTCTATTTTAAAAATTAAAATCTGCGCATCTGTGGTTGATTTTTTTTTACTATTCCAACCATAGCAGCATGCCGATAAATATTCTTTCCTATTTTAAAAATTAAAATCTGCGCATCTGCGGTTGTTTTTTTTATAGTTTACCCATCGCAAATTGCAAAGCGTAATATTGAATTATTAAATCTAAATTGGCATTGATTAGCGAAATTTTAGACGAATTAAGTTGAATCTCAGCATCCACCATATCACTAATTAACGCAAAATCATTGTCATATCTGCTTTTTACAATTTTGTAATTGCTTTGGCTTAATTCTACATTTTTTTTGAAGGTGGGAATGATTTCCAAACTCTCTGCATACTTAACATAGGCCTTGTTTACATCAATATCAATTTTGTCTTTAGTCGCTTCTAGAGCAATAGTATTTTTTTCAATTTCTAATTTATTCCCACTTAATCGGTGTTTCAAATTATATAAACTAGAAATATCCCAACCCAAGGTGACACCTGCAGCCCAAAAATTGAGTGTGTTTTCGATATAATTAGGCCACTGTGCTGGATACTGTGAATTAAATATAAAATTAGCATTTACATAGGGCTTAAAACCACTTTTTGTAAGGCGTAACGAAGCCTCTGATAGTTGAATTCCAAGTTCTGATTGTTTAACTTCTACTCTATTTTGATACGCCTCCGTCAGGCTTTTTTGCAAATCGATATCTTCTGGTGGCAAGGCAACTCCTAATACATCAGGTTTTAGGATGATTTCGGCAGAAAGTCCAATTAATATATCAAGATAGTTACTGACTAACTTAATGTTATTCGCGTCTTGAAACACAGAAACTTTAAAATTAGATTGCTGCATTTCGGTACGAAGCAAATCACTTTTTAGATTTTGTCCGTTGGCAACACGGGATTTCAACTGCTTGATGCGCAATTCGGTATTTACTATATTCTGTTTGGTGGCTTCAATTTGTTGGTACAATTTTTCGAGGGTAAAAAATTGCTGAGCTATGGCTAGTTTGACTTCGGCTTCTGTCATTTGCACCACAGATTCCTTCATTTGGCGGATTAATTTTTGTTGTTCAATTTGGTTATTTATGGCTCCCCCTAAATACAAGGGCATAGTCCCAATTATACTTCCGGTGGCTTGCTGATGATAATAATCTATTGTAGTACTGCTTTCATAAAACCCGTTGTAAACTTTTGGATCGCCGATGTAGCTGTAACTGGAATTTAAACCCAGACGAGGAGTTTTAGCTATTTTAGACTGGCTGATATTTTCTTTGGCAATAGCCACATCAGTATTGGCCATTTTAAGTTGGCGATTGTTTTGAATACCCAATTGTAGGGCCTCTTCTAGTTTGATAATTCTTGTTTCAACAGGGTTTGTTTGTTGAGCAAAACCTATTACATAAAACAAAACATGTAGTGCAACTGCCAGCGGTTTTATTTTTAGCATTTTAAAGAGGGAAAGATTCATTGGCTCTTCAAGTATTTTACTGTTCTGTTTCGGACTTAATTGTTGAACGTTTTTTTATTATAAATTGTTAAATAACAACAAATTAACAAAAACAAATATATGTTTTTTTAACAAAATAAAACATCATAAAGTTAAAAAAATGACGTTTTATTTTAAACCAACTGCAATAGGTTGAGCATATTACAATATTTTCTTTACTTTTTCTTCTTTCTTCTTTCCTACAATCAAAAAGTATATCCTATCGAAGTAATAATTCCCCAGTCGTTCTTAGCATCTCCACCTTGGAATGGCTCATTATCGAAATTATCATACAGTTGCACATTCAAATACAAGTCATTTATGAGTTCATATTTTGCGGATAGATCATACTCCAACCGGACTCGACCAAAGGAGGTTAAAGAAGGATAGAGCTCCAGTCCGCTGGTAATATCTACTGTTGGATGTCGGTATTTGAACCATTTGACTTGTGCAGCTAATAAAGCCTCAAGATTTTCAGAGATAGTGGTGGTGGTCAAAGTTTTTTCCTGATTTACTAATAAACCGCTCGATACATTGAACCGAACCGAGTTGGTTCTTGCAATATCATAGCCTACTCCATATCCGGCTTGCAATCTATAATCAAGATTAAGCTCTGTGTTTTGCTGGACTTGTGCAGAAATTCTCGTGACCCATTTATTGGGTAATAAATGGCTAACCGAAAGCCCTAAAGTATTATTGCGTGATACTCTTGTGCCATCGTCTGTCAGAATACTTTCGAGATTAAACCTAGTGGAATAATAAGTCGTTCGATAAGTCACCTGAGAATTGAGACTATACTGAAAAACAGTACTGGCTTTGGTGTAAGTCAACCCTAAATCTATGGAGCCATCAATTTTTTGAAAAAAGCTACTTTTAATGGGAATGATTAAAACAATATCCCACAAACGTTTCGAAATGGTGTCAGTTACAGTAATGACATCGACAGTTGACAGAACAGTAGACTTTCTTAAATGCCCAAAATACTTTTGACCAGAATTTAAACAAATTTCAAAATATTTGGCCGAATGAATGGTATTTATTCGATCAAATTCTATACTGACAGTCTGCATAGCATCCGTACTCAAATTGAGTAAACCATACTCAAATCGCTTTAATTCGCCAGTGATTCTATCTCCGTTTCGTAGATAAATAGTATCGTTTTTCTGAGCCCGAACGATCAGAATGGAGAAACAAATAAAAGCAATACAAATTAATAGAGTTCTGTGCATTTTTAGTATTTGGGAAATTACAAACTTGATATTAAGTTACTGTGAATTAAATAGTAATACTGTAAAATAACAAATAATTATTTATATAGCTGTCTGCTAAACTAGCTTAAAAATTAATTTTATTGCTAAACCATCAATAGAAAAAAGTTTATAGCCTTAGTGAACCTTATATTTCTTAAAGAATAAACTACCTCGGGGCAGAACCCACGAGACATTAGTAAAGACAAACACAAATTTTACAGACTAAAATCGGTGAGAATCTGTGGCAAAAAAAAAGAAAACGAAGCAGAGCTTCGAGGTATTAAACCTAAAGAGATTAAATAAAATAAATGTCATATTACATTTTAAAGAATCCAATTTCTAATTGAAAATACAAAAGCGTTAACAAAATAGTACTCTTGCAAATGAATATTATTTATAGAAACTCCTTACACTTCTTTTCCTTATGAATTACTTCGGAAACACAAAATTCACGACGGCCCTAATTCCAAAATTTGGTCTGCTTCCGGCTGGCATCGAAATAGGAATGCGAGGTCCAATGGCTAATTGGACCATTTGTGTCCCGAGTTTTGTAATTCCGCTTATTGTTGGATTAAAAAATACAGCGGTGGTATTCCCTTCCCAGTTTTGAGTGATTTCGAAATTACCTCCTACTCCTGCTCCACTTTTCCAGTTGTATACAAAGAACGGTTGTATAAACATTTGATTAACATCGGATCGGTCGTCATTTCCTGCAATCGACCATATTTGGTTCACCAATGCACCATAAGTCCAACCGTTAGCTTGTTTCAAGACTATGGCAGTTGGTCCAATGCCTAGCTTTTCTGTTCCTAGTAAATTATCTGTGCCCGTTGGCACCAATAAGATTGGACCAACACCCCAAGTCAAACCATTTTTAGCTACAGCAGGAGAAAATAATGCACTTACCGTTGCATCACTCAAACCGCTTTCTGCAACTCCTGGTGCTGATATATCTTGTTGAGATATAATTGGTAGCACCATACGAGTAATCATATTTAATTTAGGCGATAACGAAATGGGAACTACGGGTTGAAAATTCAGCGTGTTTCTAGAACCATTAAATTCTCCTATTCCAACATCGGTATTGTTTTGAAACGGCACACTGATAAGAGATGCAATTGGATTGGCTAATTTTTTGGCTAAATCGGCAGCGCTTTCTTCTGGTTTATCTTGTGCATTCATATTTCCCGTTGCAAGGGAAAATGCTAAAACTACAAACAAGGATTGGAATTTAAAATTTAGGTTTTTCATTTATTTAATTTTTAATTTAAAACGGTCACCTAAATGATGACCGTTGTGTTTTAAAATCCACATTTATTTTTTACCTCCTACAGCAGCTTCCATTACCTGTTCAAGACCAAATGTTCCGGGTTTCATACGTGGTGGAAATTGCTTAAAACTCTCCATCCAATTGGCAACAAAAGCAATAGAAGGAGTTAATAAATACATACGAGAATTATACCAATGATTGTATCCATTAGTTTCATCGCAGGCACGTTCAAATGGGTCCATTTTAAGATTGGTAATCATTGGAGCTCTAAGTTTGGTAAAGGGCATAACCCAAACATCCATTCCTTTTGCGTCCTGACGTAAATAAGTAATTTTCCAATTGTTATAACGAAGGGCTGCTACTTCACCACCATCCGTCCAATAGAGGAATTCCTTACGTGGCCATTCAGCTCCATCTTTAAAATAGGGTATAAGATTATAACCATCAAGATGTACTTTAAAATTTTGTTTTCCTATAGTTTTCCCTTTTAATAATTCTTCTTTTACATTGGGTTGACCAGCTGCCGCCAATAAAGTAGGCATCATATCCTCATGCGCTCCAATATCATTAATAAGAGTTCCAGGTTTAATTACATCAGGCCATTTTATAACGCACGGAACACGGTAACCACCTTCCCACTGTGTGTTTTTTTCACCTCTGAAAAATGAAGTACCACCGTCAGGCCAATCAAAAAATTCATTACCATTATCTGTAGAATACATAACAATCGTATTCTCCTCTAAACCCAATTCTTTCAATTTGTCTAATATTTGCCCTACCATTGCATCATGTTCTACCATTCCATCGGCATATATACCGAAACCTGTTTTTCCTTTTGATTCTGGTTTCAAGTGTGTATTGACGTGCATACGGGTAGTATTATACCAAATAAAGAAGGGTTTGTCTTCTTTTTTAGAAGCTTCCATAAAGTCTAAAGTTTTATCAGTAACCTCTACATCAATGGTTTCCATTCTTTTTTTAGTTAGCGGTCCAGTATCTTCTATGCGACCACCTGCAAAACTATGAATTACGCCTCTTGGTCCAAAATTCTTTTTGAATTCAGCACTTTTTGGATAATCTTCATTTTCAGGTTCTTCTTCAGCATTTAAGTGGTATAAATTACCATAGAATTCATCAAATCCGTGATTAGTAGGCAGATGTTCATCTCGATCACCTAAGTGATTTTTACCAAACTGTCCAGTTTTGTAACCTAATGGTTTTAGCAATTCAGCAATCGATGGATCTAAAGTGTTGATACCATCTTTTCCACCTGGCATACCAATTTTTAATAATCCAGTTCTAATAGGTGATTGCCCCGTTAAGAAAGCAGCTCGTCCAGCGGTGCAACTTTGTTGTCCATACCAATCAGTAAATACAGCGCCTTCTTTACCTATTTTGTCAATGTTGGGCGTTTTGTATCCCATCATTCCCATATTGTAAGTACTTACATTAAACTGACCAATATCATCTCCCCAAATAATTAGGATGTTTGGCTTTTTTTTCTGCTGAGCAGAAAGTGTCATTACAAAAAGTAATGTGCAAATTAACAAGATTTTCTTTTTCATTTTTTTTGGTTTTGAAATTAAAACAACTAAATTAAAATATTTTATGAATATAAAGTTAAAAATCATTATTTTTTTAATGTGAATTTTCAGATTAAACAGTTGATAGTTATTCTATTACAGGTCATCTACATAGATACTCCATAGATAGTGTATAGATAGTGTATGAAAAACAAATACCTATTTTACCAAATTTTCATCCTGTAACAGCACGAAATTGAACCACTAAAAACCCAAATCGATTTTAAGATAACTTTAGTTCTTTATATCTTTTTAATTACTAATGCGAATCAAGGGTTAAAAGATTAAGTTTAAAAAAGCGGAAGCGATTTTGCCAAAGATATGAATCAACAGTCCTTTTGCAGACCTTACTTTACTAGCTCTTTGAATATCCGTTTTTTGAATAAGCCAATTAAATAGGGATTCTATA
>CAMDGJ010000081.1 GCA_945897545.1 Flavobacterium psychrophilum | reverse complement strand
AAGCCGCTTCTCTTCTGGCTTTATCGCTTAATTCTTGGGCAATTTCTTCTTCTTTTTTGGTTACATTTAAGATGATTCCCAAAGCAATGCACGTCATCCAGATTGAACTTCCTCCACTACTAATGAGAGGTAGAGTTTGGCCCGTTACTGGTAATAATTCTACGGCAACTGCCATATTGATCATTGCTTGAAAAATCATTGGAAAACCCAGCCCGACTACTAATAATTTTCCGAATAAAGTAGTTGCTTTATGAGCAGCTATCACAAATCTGAAAAACAACAAAAGATACATTGACAAAACTCCAAATCCGCCTACAAGTCCATATTCTTCAACTATTATAGCATATATAAAATCAGATGATGATTGTGGTAAGAAATTTTTTTGAATGCTTTTTCCTGGACCTAAGCCATAAACTCCTCCAGAAGCTATTGCAATTTTAGCCTTTTCGATTTGGTAATCATCTTCTCCGGGTTTGTTAGTGCTAAAGTTTTCAATTCTACTTTCCCAAGTATTGACTCTACTAAACAAATGAGAGTCAGGGAAAGCTTTGGCCAATAAAACAAACAAAGCCAATGCTGCAATACCAGCTCCAATAATAAAACCTAAATACTTCAAAGGATATTTACCAACGAAAGTCAACATTAATATCATTGAAAAAATCAATGCTGCCGTTGAAAAATTGGAAGGTAAAATAAACAGTAAGGTTACAAAGACTGGCAACCAAAGTTCAATAAGCGAGGTTTGAAACCTAATTTCTTCTTCTCTTTTTTTGGATAAATATCTTGCTACAAATAGCAATAAAACGATAGCAGCTAATGTTGAGGTTTGAAAAGTGATCCCAATGAATGGAACTTGAATCCACCTACTGGCATTTGCGCCAGCAATAACGGTTCCTTTTATCATTGTATATCCCAATAATATCCATACAATAGGTAATGCAATTTTAGAAATCCCCCTATAATAATGGTAAGGCACTTTATGAACCCAATAAATGATAACAAATCCAATGAAAATATGAGCCAAATGTTTGAGCAAATAACTAATTGTATTTCCGGTTCCGTGATTCAAATATGCCAAATTACTACTCGCACTAAAAACAGGCATAAACGAAAACAACGCTAATAAAGCCACGAATGACCATATTACTCTGTCTCCTTTTAGATTGTTTACTAGTTCTTTCATTTTTTAGGTTTTGGGTCTTGGGTTTTGGGTTTTGGGTCAAAGACCTAGCACCTAAAACCAAAAACCTTTTTATAAATTTCTAACTGCTTGTTTGAATTGATTTCCTCTGTCTTCGTAATTTTCGAATAAATCAAAACTGGCGCAAGCTGGTGACAACAACACTGAATCCCCTTTTTCGGTTAATCGTTGCGCCATTTTCACTGCATCTTCCATATTTGTAACTTCAATCATTATGTCGACCACAGTGCCAAAAACATCAATGATTTTTTTATTATCAACTCCAAGGCAAATGATGGCTTTTACTTTCTCGCGAACTAACGACATCAATTCGTTGTAATCATTTCCTTTGTCTACACCACCCACAATCCAAACTGTTGGAGTATTCATACTGTCCAAAGCAA
Organism: Flavobacterium psychrophilum; assembly: GCA_945897545.1. GTDB lineage: Bacteria > Bacteroidota > Bacteroidia > Flavobacteriales > Flavobacteriaceae > Flavobacterium > Flavobacterium psychrophilum_L. The sequence continues at coordinate 9,693 of CAMDGJ010000081.1, read as the reverse complement.
AAAAAGTGGCATTCACGTTTGTGGCTTTCGAATCGTTGATATATTGCACATTTTGAATTTTCAACACTTTCTCCAAACGGTGTTCCACACCTTGAAAATTGGATAAACTTTCCCTAATTGTTGCATTTCGGATTTTCATCAATTTTGCCACAGAAGTTGCTGCCATTGCATTTTTCATATTATGCTGTCCTTCAAGTGCCATAGTTTCAGTCTCCATTGTGAATTCTTCTTCGTTGATGATGTTTACTTCCATTTTTTTGTTTTTTATAAATGCTCCCTTTTCGAATGTTTTTGTTAACGAAAAAGGAATTAATTGGGCTTTTGTTTTATTGTTTTTTAACCATTCTGAGATGGCTTCGTCATCTGCATCATAAATAAGGAAATCTTCCTCGGTTTGGTTCCTAGTTATTCTAAATTTAGAAGCAATATAATTTTCATATTTGTAATCGTATCGGTCTAAATGATCTGGACTTATATTGGTAATTATGGCAATATGCGGCTTGTAATTTATGATTCCGTCCAGCTGAAAACTGCTCAATTCCAGAACGTATGCATCATATTTATCATCAGCAACTTGCCAAGCAAAACTCTTTCCGATATTTCCTCCTAATCCGACATTTAATCCCGCCGATTTCAGCAAATGATGCGTCAGCATTGTGGTAGTGGTCTTGCCGTTACTTCCCGTGATTCCTATTGTCATTGCATTTGTAAACGGCGCAGCAAACTCAATTTCTGAAATCACCGAAATTCCTTTTTCAACCAATTTTTTTACGATTGGTACTTTTTCTGGAATTCCTGGACTTTTCATCACCACATCTGCATTCAAAATCAGTGCTTCTGTATGGGTTTCTTCCTCCCAAGCTATATCGTTTGTAATAAGAACTTCTTTGTAACTTTGTTTTATTTTTCCAAAATCAGATACAAAAACATCGTATCCTTTTTTCTTTCCAAGAATTGCAGTTCCAATTCCGCTTTCGCCACCGCCTAAAACGACTAATCTCATTATCTTAATTTTAAAGTCACGATTGACAAAATGGCTAACATTATAGACACAATCCAAAATCGAGTTACAATTTTACTTTCGTGATAGCCTTTCTTTTGATAATGATGATGCAAAGGCGCCATTAGAAATATTCTTCGGCCTTCGCCAAATCGTTTTTTGGTATATTTGAAATAAGCCACTTGCAAAACCACAGAGAAATTTTCGACCAAAAATATCCCACATAATAAAGGAATCAACAACTCTTTTCTAACGGCAATCGCAAGAACTGCTATCACTCCACCAATAGTCAAACTTCCTGTATCACCCATAAAAACAGTTGCCGGATAGGAATTATACCAAAGAAAACCAATTAATGCTCCAACAAAAGCAGCTATAAAAACAGTCATTTCTCCTGAATATGGGATGTACATTATATTCAAATAATTAGAAAAAATAATATTCCCAGATACGAACGTAAAAATCCCCAATGCCAAGACCGAAACCGCCGAGGTTCCTGCGGCTAAACCATCAATTCCATCCGTTAGATTCGCTCCATTTGAAACTGCCGTGATAATAAAAATCACCATTGGAATAAAAATTAACCACGCCCAATTTTCATATCCTTCGCCTGTCCAAGCCAATAATTCAGCATAATCAAATTCGTTATTTTTAAAGAAGGGAATTGTTGTTGCAGTTGATTTTTCGTAAACTGGTGCTTGCTTAATTACATTTTCAGATGTCACCTTAACGATATCGCTATTAGCAGTATCAGTTCTTATAGTTACTGTGGGATTAAAATAAAGCACATAGCCTACAATCAATCCTAAACCAACTTGCCCAAAAACCTTGAAAATTCCTTTTAATCCTTGTTTGTCTTTTTTGAAAATTTTGATGTAATCATCAATGAAACCGATGGTTCCCATCCATAGAGTAGTTACAATTAGTAATACTATATAAATGTTTTGTAGCTTGGCAAAAAGCAGCACTGGAATCAATGTGGCAAATATGATAATCAATCCTCCCATTGTTGGAGTTCCAGCTTTCTCGTTTTGACCTGCTAACCCAAGTTCTCTTACCGATTCGCCTATTTGTTGTTTTCGTAAAAACCCAACAACTCTTTTTCCATAAATGGTAGATAAAAGCAAGGATAACATTAATGCTAATGCTGATCTAAACGTTATGTATTGAAAAACTCCTGTACCAGGAATGTCCATTGTTTTGTCTAAATATTCAAATAAGTAGTATAACATATTTCTATTTATTGAGTTGGTTTAGTAATTCTGTAACTGTTTTCATATCGTCAAAATCGTGGCGAACACCTTGAACCTCTTGATACGTTTCGTGTCCTTTTCCAGCGATTAGAATAATATCATTGGGTTGAGCTAATTGGCAAGCTGTTTTTATGGCTTGTTTTCTATCTGTAATTGACAATGATTTTTTAAAATTTTGTGGCGCTACACCTTGCTCCATTTCGTTGATGATAATTTCAGGATCTTCATTTCTTGGATTGTCTGAAGTCAAGATTACTTTATCACTAAGTTCAGTTGCAATCGATGCCATAATCGGACGCTTGGTTTTGTCTCTGTTACCTCCACAACCTACAACCGTAATCAATTGTTCGTTTTTAGTACGGATGTCATTTATTGTTTTCAACACGTTATCCAAAGCATCAGGAGTGTGGGCATAATCTACTATCGCGGTTATATTGGCTTTGGAAACAATAAACTGAAAACGACCGGAAACACTTTCTAAATCAGACAATAATCTCAGGACTTCAAGGCTTTCCATCCCTAATTGAACTGCTGTTCCGTAAATTGCCAATAAATTATAGGCATTGAATGTACCAATAAGTTTTACCCAAACTTCATTTCCGTTAATTTTCAGCAACAAACCTGACAATTGGTTTTCAAGAATTTGTGCTTTATAATCAGCATAGGATTTTAAAGCGTAGGTCAGTTTTTTAGCACTCGTGTTTTGCAACATCACTTGCCCGTTTTTGTCATCAATATTTGATAGGACAAAAGCAGTTTTAGGTAAGTTATCGAAAAACGATTTTTTTACATCCCGATATTCTGCAAAAGTGGGGTGATAATCTAAATGATCGTGCGATAAATTAGTAAAAATCCCTCCAACAAAATGTAAGCCTTCGGTACGTTTTTGATGAATTCCGTGAGAGCTCACTTCCATAAAACAGTATTCAATTCCAGACGCTACCATCTCTCTCAAGTAATGATTAATTGTAATGGAGTCAGGCGTGGTGTGCGATGTTTTGTACTCCATTTCATCAACCATAATTTTCACAGTTGACAAAAGACCTACTTTGAAACCTGCCTTTTTGAATAATTGATATAATAACGAAGCAATGGTCGTTTTACCATTCGTTCCAGTAATACCAACTAATTTTAAGTTTTGGGAAGGATTTCCATAATAATTGGCAGCCATAAATGCCAAAGCGTTGTTGGTGTCTTTTACTTGAATATAAGTGATTCCCTTAGTTAATGTTTCAGGAAAAGTATCGCAAACAATTGCAATTGCTCCTTGCCAAATAGCTTTTTCAATATAATCATGACCATCTGAAATCGTGCCGCGAATAGCCACAAAAATATCATTTGCTCCAACAATCCTGGAATCGAAATCCATTTTATTGATAGCAATATCCGTTGAACCCTTTACAGCTTCAATAGCGACTTTGTATATTATTTCTTTCAGAATAATCACGATAATTCCAATGTTATGATTGTGTTTTTATTTAAATTTTCTCCTGGTTGTATGGATTGTTTTTTTACTTTTCCAATGCCAATTGTTTTTACTTTTACTCCAAGATTTCCTAAAAGAGCAACAGCATCCATTCCCGACATTCCATTAACATTTGGAATTAAAAGTTGCTGTTTTTGAGATTTTACAAAATAAGTGTCATAATCATTCTCCTGTTTCTGAATCTTTCTGTCTATATTTTTAATTTCATTTGTCGAAGGTGCATCGGTAAAAATCTTTTGAGCAATGCGCTTGAAAACCGGGCCGGCCACATCGGCACCGTAATAATTATTGTTTGCAGTACTTGGCTTATGTACCACGACTATACAGGAATATTTAGGCTTTTCGGCTGGGAAATAACCCACAAATGAAGAAGCATAATATTTCTCTGAACCTCCGTTTTTTGCATAATTTACTGCCGCAGTTCCTGTTTTTCCTGCCATTGAAAAATCTTTAGAATACAATTTTGATGCAGTCCCTCTTTTAACTACGTTTTCGAGAACAGCATGTAATTTCAAGATGGTTTCTTTCGAGCATACTTTTGGGTTTATGACTTCGGTGTTGTATTTTTTGATGGTTCTGTTCCACTCTTTGATTTCGGAAACAAATTGTGGTTTTACCATTACTCCGTTATTGGCGACAGCGTTATAAAAGGTCAAGGTTTGCAATGGTGTAATCGAAACTCCATACCCAAAAGCCATCCATGGAAGCGAAAGATTAGACCAATTTTTGTCAGTTGGTTGCGGTACATAAGGTATTCCCTCTCCTTTTATAGGAAGTCCCAAACATTTATTTAACCCATATTCATTAATGTGATTAACAAATTCCGCAGGATTGTTTTTGTAGTTATTATAAACTGCTTGAACCATAACTGTATTTGAGGAAACTTCAAATCCACGTGCCAAAGATATTTTTCCATAACCTCCTTTGTGAGAATCTCTCACTGCTTTTCCAGAATACGTAATTATACCTCCGTGACTATCGAAAACAGTGCTGGTATCGATTTTTTTATCCTCAAGCAAGGTCATTAAATCAACTAATTTGTATGTAGAACCTGGTTCATGAGATTCGGCAATTGCATAATTTGTGGTTTCATAATAAGACCCGTCTCCTGCTCTACCCAAATTTGAAATGGCTTTTATTTGTCCTGTTTTTGTTTCCATTACTACTACACAACCGTGGTCAGCTTGATAATCAGTAAGTTGTTTTAGCAAGGCATGATGTGCAATGTCTTGGATGAAAACATCAATCGTTGAAATCACATCGTAACCATCTTGCGGGTCAACTTCGTTAACGTCCCGAATAGGTTTCCACTGTCCTTTTGCAATTTTTTGTTTTAAGATTTTACCGTCTTTTCCGTTAAGGTATTTTCTGTAAGCCCATTCAATCCCTTTTCCATCGGGAGTTCCGCTTGGTGTTTTTCTTTCGTAACCAATGGTTCGCTCGGCAATTTTACCAATAGGATGTTCTCTTACCGTTTCTTGCTGAACAATAATCCCCCCTTTGTAAGCTCCTAATTTAAATAATGGAAACCCTTTGATTTTTATATATTCAGTATAACTCAAATCACGGGCAACCAAATAATACCTATTTTTGTTTGCTCTGGCTTTTCGAAATTCGTTTAGAAAAAATCCTTTTGGTTTCCCTAAAAGAACAGACAGTGAATCTGACAAAGATTTTACGTTTTTCTCAAATGCAACGGCTTTTGGAGCAACGGCGTCAAACCTGATTTCATAATTTGGAATAGAAGTCGCTAGCATACTTCCATCGGCAGAATAAATATTTCCTTTATTGGCTGGAATAACAAAATTCTTAACTGTTCGTTCTTTGGCTAATTTTCGATAATAATCACCTTCAGCCCACTGAATATTTGTCAACTTAACGGCAATCGCAATTGCCATCAAAAAAATGACAAAAGCAACTAGGTAAATTCTGTAGGATATGTTTTTATCTTCTACTGCCATAATTTGTTGAAAAAACTTTTTTCTGCGATTTTTTTGACTTTTATTTTTGTTGGCGGAACTGTTGATGGAAAAATTTGCTTTTCTGCCATTTTTTCAGAAACCGTCGATTCCATTTTTAATTTCATTAACTCTGAACGTCTGTCTACAAATTCCGACCGAAGTTCTTTTACTTGATTTGTCAATTCATTAATCTTGAATACTTTCTTTTCGAAACTCTGAGTATTGGCAATCATAATTATTGCAAGGATGATTAGAAAAACGATAAAACGCCAATTTTTTATTGAATCATCTTCAATAAGGAAACGCGCTTTCAATATGTCATAGACTCCGTTTTTCATTGTTGTTTTTTGACGATTTATATTTTTTCGGCAATTCTTAATTTTGCACTTCTAGCTCTATTGTTAGTCTTTATTTCAGCATTATCTGGCACAATCAACTTTCCAATGGTTTTGAATGGAACTGAAAAATTTCCAAAAAAATCGCGTTCTGGTTCTCCTTCAAACATTCCGTTTTTCATAAATCTTTTTACTAATCTGTCTTCCAATGAATGGTAGGAAATCACACTCAATCTTCCCCCTGGTTTTAATATTTCTAAGGATTGTTCTAAGAATTCTTTCAAAACATCCATTTCTTGGTTGACTTCAATTCGAATAGCCTGATAGATCTGAGCCAATATTTTATTCCGAACTCTTTCGGGTAAATATTTTGCCAAAACGTCTTTAAGATCATCAGTAGTATTAATTGGCTGATATTCTCTAGCTTCGATAATAGTCCTTGCCAAAGCTGCTGCGTTTTTCAATTCACCATAATCCAAAAACACTCTTCTTAAGTTTGCATCATCATATTCATTGACTACTCGATAGGCATTCAAATCATTTTTCTTACTCATTCTCATATCCAATTCGGCATCAAAACGAGTAGAAAAACCTCTTTCTGGCACATCAAACTGATGCGATGAAACCCCTAAATCAGCCAAAATTCCATCCACAGTTTTCACTCCATAAAAACGCAAAAACCTTTTTATAAACCTGAAATTTTCATTGATTAGTGCAAATCTTTCATCCGGCAAAGTGTTAGCTAAAGCATCTTCATCTTGATCAAAAGCAAAAAGTTTTCCGTTTGACCCTAAACGATTTAGAATTTCCTTTGAATGACCACCGCCACCAAAGGTCACATCTACATAAATACCATCAGGTTTGATATTCAAACCATCTACTGACGCTTGAAGCAAAACAGGGTTATGATACTCCATTGTCGTCATTTGTATTTCCCATTACTTCCTCGGCTAAATCTGCAAAATCCACATCTTGTCCATCTATTGATTTTTCATACAAATCTTTATCCCAAATCTCGACGATATTTACAGCCGAAGAGAATACAACGTCTTTTGAAATACTAGCAAAAATCACTAAATCCTTGGGAACCAATAATCTTCCTAGAGCATCAATTTCAACCACTTTTACACCTGCAGTAAATCGGCGAATGAAGTCATTGTTTTTTTTAACGAATCGATTGAGTTTGTTGATTTTTTGCATCATCAAATCCCATTCTTCCATTGGATACAATTCTAAACAAGATTGAAAAACAGAACGCTTCAAAACAAAACCGTTTTGAAGAGATGTAGCCAATTGCTTTTTCAAAGGCGCTGGCAACAGCAGCCTTCCTTTGGCATCGACTTTACATTCATATGTTCCAACAATTGTATTCAAAAGAAAAAATTTAAATGGTGTAGAGCAAAAATATAAAAATTATTACCACAATTTACCACAAAATACCACTTTGTTAATAAGTTTTACCACTTTTAACAAATAAACCTTAGTTTTTAGTCAATCAGAACATTAGTATTTATATTGTAGTTATTGAGAACTGGAGAATCATTACAACTATTTGGTTTCAAAAATCAAGTGAAATTAAATATTAAAAAGCAAAAAAATAATGAAAAGATTTAAATCAAAAACATTGTTGATTTATTGATTTAGTCGGATAAGAAGCATTAAATGCTTAAAATATGGACCCAAAAATTATTTTTAATTTTTAAAAACCTATATTTGTGAAAATTGAAAATTCGCGAAAAATCGTATGGAAAAATACTATAAAAAAGAAGGAAGATATAGCTATTACGAAGCTGGAGAAGGAACTCCAATTGTCGTTTTACACGGTTTAATGGGAGGATTAAGCAATTTTGATGCTGTTGCTAGTTATTTTTCTGAAAAAGGATATAAAATAGTTATCCCTGATTTGCCAATTTACACCCAAAGTATTTTGAAAACTAACGTTAAGGCTTTTGCAAAATATGTAAAGGATTTCATTACATATAAAGGTTTTGACAGAGTTATTCTTTTAGGAAATTCACTGGGAGGACATATTGCTTTATACCATACCAAAATGTATCCAGAAAAAGTAGCAGGACTTGTATTGACAGGAAGCTCAGGTCTTTATGAAAGTGCGATGGGTGATAGTTATCCAAAAAGAGGCGACTATGAATACATTAAAAAGAAAGCTGAAGATGTTTTTTATGATCCAAAAATAGCAACCAAAGAACTTGTTGACGAGGTTTATGCGTCTGTAAATGACCGTATAAAACTAATTAAAACATTGACAATTGCCAAAAGTGCAATACGTCATAATATGGCGAAAGATTTGCCAAAAATGCACGTTCAAACTTGTTTAATTTGGGGAAGAAATGACAGAGTTACACCTCCCTCAGTTGCCGAGGAGTTTTATGAATTATTGCCAAATGCTTCCTTGTATTGGATAGAAAATTGTGGCCATGCCGCAATGATGGAGCGCCCTGACGAATTCAACAGTCAATTAGAAGATTGGTTAACACACACCCATTTGAAAGCACATTAAAATTTCTGAATAGAAATTATAACTACAATTATGAAAATTAATACTGCCGAATTTATTGTCAGCAACTCAGAGGTAGAAAAATGTCCAAAAGATTTTTTACCAGAATATGCTTTTATAGGCAGGTCAAATGTTGGAAAATCATCGTTGATCAATATGTTGACCAATCATAAAAACTTGGCAAAAACATCAGGAAGACCAGGAAAAACACAGTTGATAAATCATTTTATAATCAACAACAATTGGTTTCTTGTTGATTTACCAGGCTATGGCTATGCGAAAGTCTCCAAGAAAACCAAATCTGTTTTTCAGCAATTTATTACAGATTATTTTGAAACTAGAGAACAACTTGTTTGTGCTTTTGTTCTGATTGATATTCGCCATGAAGCACAAAATATTGACATCGAATTTATGGCTTATATGGGTGAAAGTGAAATTCCTTTTTGCATTATTTTCACTAAAGCCGATAAGATTAGCAAAACAAAAATAGACTCCCATATTGCAGCATATAAAAAGAAAATGTTTGCTAACAACTGGGCCGAAATGCCGCAGTATTTTGTTACATCAGCCACAGAAGCTACCGGAAAAGATGTTGTTTTAGAATATATCGACGAAGTAAATCAAGAAGTTTTCAAAAATAATAATTGATTTTAACTATCTGTTTTTTTTTAAAACTATTTTTTCGAATATAATCCCAAAATTATTTAAAGTAGTTTTGGGATTTTTTTTTATAAACTTACAATTTCAACTCTAATTTCTCCGCAAAATAATCACAAAAATCTTTCATCGTTACTGACATTTTTTCATCACCAGTAGCACGTTGAAACGTTTCGGTCATTGACATTAATGTTTGATGAAAGAAGATTTTCATTTCGTCAACTGGCATATCCTTTGTCCATAATTCGATGCATTTAGTTGATTTTTCGTTACTGTCCCAAACAGAGAGCATAAAAGCTTTTGCTTCTTCTGAATCTACTCCGCCTTCAATTGCTGTCCACATTAATTTTTCGGGAACTCGGTTTTCATCTAATTCGATACTAACCTTGATTTCTGATGTGTTTGTATTTGGCATTATTTTTTTGGTTTATATTTAGACTTTTCAAATATTTCTTTAGCATTCATTTTTAACATATCCTGAAGAGA
>CAMDGJ010000080.1 GCA_945897545.1 Flavobacterium psychrophilum | reverse complement strand
AGTATTTGTTGTGCCAGATTTTGTTTAAAATCGATTGCCTCAAAGGTAATGTTTTCTCCAATAATAGCATTTGGCATTTGTGAAAAAATTATAGTCTTGATATGATTGTCATATATATGACTGTCTTTACTGATGCGATCATTTTGGTCTAAAACAATTCTAATAGGATTATTTCCAGTCCAATCCCTTACGTCTAATTTTGGGTTGTCATCAACAACAGTATTCGTTCCTACGAGAATTGCTTGTTCTTCGCTTCGCCATTTATGCACCAATTGGCGTGAAAATTCATTGGTAATCCAAACTGGTTTTCTTTTTGTTTTCTCATCCCGAGCTAAGCTTGCCTTGAGCTTGTCGAAAGGTCGAAGGATTGGAGCAATAAATCCGTCTTGGCTTTCGGCCCATTTCAAAATCACATACGGTCTTTTCTTTTCGTGAAAAGTAAAAAAGCGTTTATTTAATTCTTTACATTCTGATTCAAGAACGCCAACAGTAACATTTATTCCAGCTTCGATTAATTTTTTAATGCCGTTTCCAGCGACTTTTATATTAGAATCTATTGTTCCAATAACAACATTTGGAATCGCATTTGCAATAATTAAATCGCAACAAGGAGGTGTTTTTCCAAAATGACTGCAAGGTTCTAAACTTACATAAATAGTTGCTTTTTTTAACAATGATTTGTCTTGTACTGAGTTTATTGCGTTGACCTCGGCGTGCGGTTCTCCCGATTTTTGATGCCAGCCTTCGCCAATGACTTTATCTTGATATACAATTACACTTCCCACCATGGGATTGGGATAAGTCGTTCCCAAACCATTTTTGGCTAATTCAATGCAACGTTCAATATATTTTTCTTGATTTTCCACAGCTACAAAAGTAATGATTTTTGAGTTTATGATTTAGTTTTGAATCTTTAGATTATTACGGCAAACAATACCTATTTTTGGGATCTAAAAATAAGTATTTTAAAAAATGGAAAACTGGCATATTCGTAAAATTGAAAAGAAAGACAATCCAGCAGTTGCGCAATTTATCAGGGATATAGTTGAAGAATTGAATATCCCTAACAGATCCTTATTTAGATTTAATGTTTGAGGAATACAACAAACCAAAATCAGTTTATTTTGTAGTTGAACATAATGGCAAAATCATTGGTTCTGCTGGAGTCACACCACTTGAAAATGAAGCGGAAACCATTTGCGAATTGCAAAAAATGTATTTCTTAGTAGAAGCTCGCGGTCAAGGAATCGGGAGACAAATAATGGAATTATGTTTTCAAAATGCTAAAGATTTTGGCTTCGAAAAATGTTATCTCGAAACAATGCCTTTTATGCACGACGCACAAAAACTCTATAAAAAAGTAGGTTTTGACTATATTTGTTCACCAATGGGAAGTACGGGTCACGTTTCTTGTCCGATATGGATATTGAAGGATTAAAGTTAGATTATGAAGGTAGAAATCAGAGATTATAGAGCCCAATTTATTCAAGAACTTTTGCCAATTTACGATTCGGTTGAAGCGGAAAGCTTTTTTTATTTAATTTTAGAAGAAAGGCAGCAATTGAAAAGAATTGATTTGGCTTTGAATTATGACCTTACATTTTCTAATGAAGAAATTCAACGTTGGAATTTGATTTTAGAACAATTGAAGCAAGAAATCCCGATTCAATATCTATTGGGTAAAACTAGTTTTTATGGATTGGATTTTGAGGTAAATCCAGCTGTTTTGATTCCAAGACCAGAAACCGAAGAATTGGTAGAGTGGATTATTCAAAGTACAAGGTGCGAAGTACGAGGTACGAAGTCGGACGATGTGAGAAGAGTAATCAAAATTCTAGACATAGGAACAGGTAGCGGGTGCATTGCGATTTCATTGGCAAAAAATATTCCAAATGCTCAAGTTTTTGCAATAGATGTTTCGGAAAAAGCATTGGCTACAGCCCAGAAAAATGCAGAAATCAATGCCGTGAAAGTTACTTTTGTTGAAAAAAACATTCTTGAAACAGATGATTTAGAACAACAATTTGACATCATCGTTTCGAATCCTCCCTACGTTCGAGAGTTGGAAAAACAGGAAATCAAGAAAAACGTTTTGGACAATGAACCGCATTTGGCACTTTTCGTAGATGATAATGACGCGTTGCTTTTTTATAAAAAAATAGCCGAATTAGCCCAGAAAAGCCTATCTCAAAACGGTCAACTATTCTTCGAAATTAATGAATATTTAGGAAAAGAAATGATTGATTTACTCGAAAAGACGGGTTTCAAAAATATTGAATTGCGCAAAGATATTTACGGGAATGATAGAATGATAAGAGGTACGAGGTAAGAAGTTAAAAGTACGAGGTACGAAATGTGAGTTATGAGGTTAAAGTTAGAAATTTTAAAAATTTAGTTATAATAGATATGAAAGCAAGAACTAAGAAATTTACTATTGATAGTTCTCATTTATGTTCAAAATTACCAACTACCAGAGAATTTAATGCTTATATAAATCAACTTATAAGATGTTCGAGTTCTGTTGGAGCCAACTATAGAGCATCACAAAGAGCAAAATCCACAGCGGATTTCATTAATAAATTAAAAATAAAATTATACTATTTCTTAACTCCATAGTTTGCACCTCGTACTTTTAACTTCGTACCTCGTACCTTGTGCTTACTCATAACGCAACGCTTCAATTGGATCTAATTTTGAAGCTTTTATGGCAGGATATAAGCCCGAAACAATAGCCACAGCAAAACTAGTAACAAAAGCCGAAATGATGGCTCCCCAAGGAATTACAAAGGCAAAATCGATTGCCGTTGCAATAGCATAACCTATAGAAATACCAAAAATTATTCCAACTAATCCGCCCATTTGACCAATAAGTAAAGTTTCTATAAAAAACTGAAATGCAATAGTGCTTTTTTTAGCACCTAGCGCTTTTCGAACTCCAATTTCTCGAGTGCGTTCGGTAACCGAAACAATCATAATATTCATTAAGGCAATTGAGGATCCCAAGATGGTAATAATACTGATAACCCATGACGCAATACCAAGATATTGTGTAATGCTAAGGATTCTATTTATTAAATCATCGCTTCGCACAATCGCAAAATTATTGTCTTTTACGGGACTTAATTTACGGACTCTTCGCATAGTGCTATTGGCATTGTCAATGGCTTCGTCAAGCAGTTCTTTTTTGCCCACCATTACACTCATCGTATAATTTATTCTGGGAGCAGTAAATAAGGAACGCGCTACTTGAATAGGGATTAATACTCTTAAATCTTGGCTGTTGCCAAAGGTTGAGCCTTTTTCTTTTAATACTCCGATCACTTTAAATTTGGCGCCACGAATCGAAATTACTTTATCTATTGGATTCACATCCTTCAGTAATCCTTTTTGAAAATCAGAACCTACGATGCAATTATAAGTATTGTTTTGGATATCGAAGCCAGTAAAATTTCTGCCTAAACTTGTCTTCAAACCCGAGTTTACCATAAAAAACTCATCGACACCAACAATTATATTTTCAGGATCCGTTTCGGTTGATTCGAACTTTATTTCGGCTGTGGAAGTTGCCGTAAAGGAAATCGAAGTTTCGGTAAGAGGATATTTATATTTGTTTTTGAAAGCCATTGCTTCCGGATAGGAAAAAATAGGGTTTATTATTGCTCTTTCGTCACCTCCGCGTCTTCGGGAGATGTTTTCGTACTGATTAATGTTGAAAGTGTTCGAACCCATCGAGGCAAAATCTGAGGACAAAGTGTTTTCTAAAGCAGAAACAACTGTCAAAATCCCGACCAAGGCGGTGATTCCAATCGCGATAATCAATACGGTAAGTATGGTTCGTAACAATTGGGTTTTGATAGAACCAAAAGCAATTCGGACGTTTTCTCTAAATAATTTAAACATAGTGCTAATTTGACACGAAAATACAATTTATGTTACAAGTTTGTTTTAGAAGAGTTGATATTTATTTTAAAAACAAGATATTTGCATAGCAAAATACGAAGTACGAAGTTAGAAATACTAGGAATTTTTAACTTCTAACTTTTAACTTCCAACTTCTAACTTTAAAAAATGGCTCAAAAACCAAGTATACCAAAAGGAACCAGAGATTTTTCACCCGCTGAGGTGGCAAAACGGCAATACATTATCCAAATTATAAAAAGCAATTTCGAGAAATTTGGTTTCCAACCCATAGAAACTCCTTCGTTTGAAAACTCGGAAACCCTGATGGGGAAATATGGGGAAGAAGGCGACCGATTGATTTTTAAGATATTGAATTCTGGAGATTATTTGGCTAAAGCAGATGCTGTATCATTGCAAAACAAAGAAAGCAATAAATTGACTGCAAGCATCTCTGAGAAGGCCTTACGCTACGATTTAACAGTGCCTTTTGCGAGATATGTTGTACAACATCAAAGCGAGATTGAATTTCCATTTAAGCGATACCAAATCCAACCGGTTTGGCGAGCTGATCGTCCGCAAAAGGGTCGATTTAGAGAATTTTTTAAATGTGATGCTGATGTTGTGGGTTCAAAATCCTTGTGGCAAGAAGTAGAATTAGTGCAATTGTACGATTCGGTTTTCACGGAATTAGGTTTGGAAGGCGTGACCATAAAAATCAATAACCGAAAAATCCTTTCGGGAATTGCTGAGGTAATTGGAGCAAAAGATAAATTGATTGATTTTACCGTTGCTTTGGACAAACTCGACAAAATAGGCGAGGACGGTGTCAAAAAAGAAATGATGGAGAAAGGAATTTCAGAATCGGCTATAGAAAAAGTGCAGCCGTTATTCCGTTTTTCAGGAACCATCTCGGAAAAAATAGATAAACTTTCGTCCTTATTAGCCGAGTCTCAAGAAGGAATGAAAGGTGTTGAAGAGTTGCGATTTATTTGTGATAATGTCGCAAATCTAGGATTAAACGAAGCGGTTTTAGATTTAGATGTGACCTTGGCTCGCGGATTAAATTATTATACCGGTGCCATATTTGAAGTCGCTCCGCCAAAAACGGTTTCAATGGGATCTATTGGTGGTGGCGGAAGATACGATGACTTAACTGGGATTTTTGGTTTGCAAAATGTGAGTGGAGTAGGGATTTCTTTTGGTTTAGACCGGATTTACTTAGTAATCGAAGAAATGAATTTATTTCCAGAAACTGTAACCTCTACATCAAAAGCCTTGTTTATTAATTATGGACAAAAGGAAGCATTTTACTCGTTGCAAGCTATCACGAAATTACGCAGTTATGGAATAAAAGTAGAATTGTATCCTGATAATGTTAAGGTGGGAAAACAGTTTCAACACGCTGACAAACGTGGCATTCCTTATGCTGTAATCGTTGGAGAATCTGAAATGAGCGAAGAGAAATTTGCCTTGAAGAATTTAATTTCTGGCGAACAAGTTTTGCTTGATTTTGAAGGGTTGAAAATGACTTTGGTATAAAATTATAATTTTGCGTAAACAAAAATGCTTCGAAAAATTTTCGAAGCATTTTTGTT
Source organism: Flavobacterium psychrophilum (assembly GCA_945897545.1). GTDB lineage: Bacteria > Bacteroidota > Bacteroidia > Flavobacteriales > Flavobacteriaceae > Flavobacterium > Flavobacterium psychrophilum_L. Next base: position 5,799 of record CAMDGJ010000080.1, on the reverse strand, counting down.
TTTATAGTTGCATGTTATGCTTTTTTGGAACAACAACTTTTGCTGTTTTTTTTGCATTTTGTTTTTTCTTCTACACTAGTAAGTAATGGTTAATATTTAATGTCGTATTTTGTTCCAAAATTATTCAGTACAGAATTTAATTGTTCTTTGAGATTTTCAAAGTCTTTATAAGCATCGAAACCCAACCATTGATATTTTATTCTTCACCATAGAATTTTTATCAGATTTAACTCTGGAGAATACGGTGGCAAAAAGTAAATCAAAACATCTTTTTCTTTCCATTCTTCTATTTTAGCCATAAACTTTTTAGATTTATGGATTGGCGAATTGTCAAGAATCACAATCTTTTTTTTTAACGGTTTGTTCCTCAAAACGATTCATAAAACAGATGATTCTATCTGAATTAAAGGTTGTTTCAAGTATTTCAAAATAAAGCTTTTTTTTACGTGTCATTAATCCAACTACATTTTAATATTTGCCTTTAGAAGCGGGTAACAATATTGGATTCTCTTTTGTTTGCCAAGCATAAGGTACATTGGGAGTGAGACCAAAATGACTTTGGTCTCCAAAATATAAATCAATATACCCGCCATCTTCCAAACCCTTTAGTGTTTCTATTTACGTTTGTTTAAATCGAAAATGCTCTTCGTTTCGTTGTCCTTTTTTAATAAATCAATTTTAATATACGCTCCATTTTTATTTGAATCGGCTACAAACCATGCGGGATTGCCCTCTTTATCCTTTCCTAATTTCGCACCAGATATAGGAGGTTGTTTATTTAAAAAGCTGGACGAATCTGATTGTTTTAGAATGTTAGATTCTGTGTTATCTAAAAAGAAGCCAGCTGCAACCATTTCTTCAGTGCATTTAATTATAGTATTAATAATTCGAGTTACATCTTCTTCTATAAATGCTTCTGTCAAAAAACAAGAAAATCCATCCCAGATATGTACACCATTTTGTCGTAATAAAGTAAATAATAATTCACCGTAAAGTACGTCATCATTAAATTTAATTCTCCACAAAGAGCCGAAATGATTGATAATTATAGGTAAATCTCTTTTCTTAAATTCGGTATTTAATTCATGAGCTAAACGATTAGTCATACCACTAATTCTTTCTTGTAAAGCAGGTCCTTGGGTTTTAAGGTGAATAAGCGAAGCTTTAGAAGAGGCGAGCGCCAATGGCTGTCTTACGAAGGTTCCGGCAAAATAAGTAACTCCAATTTCGGGAATAGAATCATCACCATATTGCCATGACCCACCATCTATAGCATCCATAAATTTTCGTTTACCAGTTATGGCACCAACTGGAAGACCTCCACCAAAAACTTTTCCGTAAGTAGCTATATCAGCTTTAATATTAAAAAGCGCTTGAACTCCTCCTGGGTGCATTCGGAAGCCACTAATTACCTCATCAAAAATAAGTGCTACACCAGATTTAGCGGTAATTTCTCTAAGTTCTTTTAAAAAAGATATGGGTTGAAATTCAGGTCTTCTGCTTTGTACCGGTTCTACAAGCACTGCTGCTAATTCATCTGCTCGTTCACTAATTATACGAAGACTTTCCTCTGTGCCGTAGTCTAAAATTAACATGTTTTGAAAAGTTTCTGGCATTATTCCAGCAGCAGCTGGAAATGTTAAAAGTTTTTTTGACCCTCCGACAATTACTTCATCCATAATACCATGGTAGGAACCAGAAAATGCTACAATCAACGACCGACCAGTTACGGTTCTAGCAATACGCATAGCCCCTAATATAGCTTCGGAACCAGTGTTACAGAGAGCGGCGCGATCGTGTTTTGTAAATTCACAGAGGAGCTCACAAACCTCCGCTGCAAGCGGGTGTTGAGGGCCTACTTCAAATCCACTCTCTATTTGTTGATGAAGGGCTTCTTTTATAAAATCAGGTTGATGGCCAAAAAAGCATGAACCAAAACCATTAAGAGCATCAATATATTCATTTCCATCAAAATCCCACAGACGATTTCCTTTTGATTTTTCAATGACGATTGGGTAAACAATTTCTTTAGTTAATGGTTTAAATCCAGAAACAACTCTTGGATCCGCCATAATACTTCTATTTTTTTGAGTATAAGATTTACTTGCAGCAGTTTTATTAGTATAGCTAGCTATTAGTCCATTTAGAAATTCTTTTTGAGAATTGCTCATTTCATGTGCCTGTTTTTCAATTCTTGGAGACGCTCCAAATGGTTTTTGATGTTCTGCAATTTCTTCGAGTGTTCTTAGGTCTCCTTGAGTGTTTTTTGTAAATACAATTGGCTCTGATTGTTGAACTGTTTCTTGTACAAATCCATTTTGAGGTATTACATTAATACCTTGAAGAAGCTCCATTTGCTTTCCTAACAACTGGAATTGTTGTGCTAGCAATTCTAAAGCTGTGCTGTTTTGATTGTTTGTTTGAGGAACTTGTCCGTATGCAATTGGCGAAAGTATTGCTACAGTATTTGAAACTGGTTGCAAAGGATTGCTGTCGTTGTATTCCTCTTTTGGAAGATTTTGATCAAGGTAATCTGCTAATAGAGATGGTGAACCAAATTCTTCGTTGAGTTGACGAAAAGTAATAGGAAGTTTAAAATCTTTCTTTAATCTAATTGCAAGCTGAGTAAGAGTCAAAGAATCTAATCCAAGGTCTAAAAAACTTTCAGAATGAGCATCGTTGGGATAGTCTATCCCTGATGTTTGGCGTACAATTGCAGAAATATTGCTAAGGATAGTATTTTTTCTCATAGGTTTATTTTCAATAAGATTGCTAATCGAATTTTGCGCTTTAATTATATTTGGGTTTAAATTTTGTATTTGCAAACTTGGAGGGTCAATCCAGCAATATTTACGATCGAAAACGTAGCTAGGTAAGTTAACTTTTTGCCTTTTTTGGTGTCCAAAAAAGGTATTCCAATCAGGATCAATTCCTCTAAGCCACAACTCCCCTAAAGAATTTAATAAGGGATTGTATTCGTTTTCTTGATTTTTAGGTAAAAGCAAACTTGCAAATGCAGAAATTATTTTACCTACTCCTTGTTGTTTTGTCAAAGAGGTTAATGTCTGACCTGGGCCCATTTCTAAGAAAACAGGGTCTTCTAATTTTAATAATGTATTTGCCGCATCTGCAAATCGTACAGTATTACGCAAATGGTTTGTCCAGTATTTTGAATTTATAGCTTCGTCATCCTTTAACCAAGTTCCTGTAACTGTAGAAACTATAGGTAAATTTGGTTTATTAAGTTGAATTTTTTTTACTTCAGCTTCAAAAGTTCCCAAAACAGGATCCATCATATTGGAGTGAAATGCATGACTAGTAAATAATAATTTATTTGCAATTTCCTGTGCCTCTATAGATTTGGCAAATTCTTTTACGGTATCAGCTTCACCTGAAACAACGCATAAAACATTTGAGTTTATAGCTGCAATTGAAAGCGTTTTTGGAAGGATTTCTTTTAATTTGTCTTCCGAAAGTCTTACTGATAACATACTTCCCCCAGGAAGTTCACTTACTAATCGACCTCCAACTGCAATTAAATGCAATGCATCTTGTAAATTAAAAATTCCCGCTAGATGAGCTGCTACAAATTCGCCAATACTGTGTCCACAGAATGCAGTTGGTTTAATTCCCCAGCTTAACCAAAGTTGAGATAAGGCATATTCAGTTACAAATAAAGCGGGTTGAGTGTAGCGAGTATTTTTTAGTTGTGCTTCAGTTTCTGGCGTTACTATTTCTGGATATAAAATTTCTCGAATGTCTAATTTTAATTCGTCTAATAAAAATTCAGCACATTGATCTACTGCTTCTTTATAAACAATTTCGTTTTTATAAAGATTTAAACCCATTTGAGAAAATTGAGATCCTTGTCCAGGAAAAAGGAAAATAAGTTCTCTAGGAGCTACTTTTAAAATAGCATTTTTGGTTATTCTTTTTTCGGCAGAAAGTAGTTCTTGACTTGCATCAGCGCTACTGTTTGATAAAAGAAAACTTCTATAAATAAAACTATCGCGTGTTTTGTTTAATGAAAACGCAACATCTGCCAATGGCAAATCAGGTGATGATTTAAGAAAATTACCCAATTCAGTTTCATATCCTTTTAAGCTATTTTCAGATTTGGCGGACCACATCAGTAATTGGAGGGGTCGACCTGAATCAGAAACTCTTTGCTCTAAGGGATATTCTTCTAAAACAACATGCACATTGGTTCCGCCAACACCGAACGAACTTACACCAGCTCTTAATGGTTCATCTGCTTGCCAGTTGCGCAATTTAGAATTTACAAAAAACGGACTATTTTCAAAATCTATTGCTGGGTTAGGTTTGTTAAAACCTATCGATGGCGGTATAAGCTTATTATTCATTGCCAAGATTGTTTTAATCAACCCAGCTACGCCAGAAGCGGCAGTGAGATTCCCCATATTACTTTTGATGGATCCAATTGCACAATATCCATTATTTAGTTGTTTACCAAAACCCATTTTTAGTCCTTCAATCTCAATAGGATCACCCATTGGTGTTGCGGTTCCACTAGTTTCTATATAACTAATTGAATCAGGCGTAACTTGCGCATCTTGAATAGCTTTCCTAATAGCAACAGCTTGTCCTTCTGTGCTAGGAGCTGTAAAACTACCTTTGTTACCGCCATCATTAGAAATACCTATACCTTTGATGATTCCATAAATTTTGTCACCATCATTCTGGGCAGCATCTAAACTTTTTAGCAGTACAACGCCAGCTCCATCACTAAAAACAGTTCCCTTGCCGTCCTCATCAAAAGAGTTGCAATGTCCGTCTGGACTTAACATTGAACCCTCTTGATAAAGATGTCCGCTAAATATAGGAGCAGTCACACTAGCGCCTCCAGCCAATGCAATATCACATTGTCCACTCCTAATGGCTTCTACAGCTCCAGCAATAGCTAGGAGTGAAGTAGAGCATCCAGAATGAATACTCGTCGCAGGGCCTCTTAAGTTCAAATGGTAAGCTGTTCTTGTAGCAATATAATCTTTCTCATTGACAGTTTCTGCTAGGAGATATCCTATTTCATCTACCATTTCTTTGTTAGGAAGTATGTTCTTTTTGTAATAGGTATTTGTTCCAGTACCTGCATAAACACCTATACTGCCATTATAATATTTGGGTAAATAGCCAGCTTGTTCAAGTGCTTCCCAAGCAATTTCCAAAAATAAGCGTTGTTGAGGATCCATTACTTCGGCTAGCTTTGGGTTTATTCCAAAGAAGGCTGCGTCAAAGGTGTTTGCTTCAGGTAAAATACCTCGAGCACCAACATAAAGTGGGTCATTACGCAACGATTCTGGAATACTTAGATCGATTTCATCGGCTCTAAAAAAGGAAATGGTTTCTTTGCCTTCCTTCAAAACGTCCCATAATTCATTTATGGATTTTGCTCCAGGGAACCTTCCAGCCATACCAATAACAGCCACATCACCTGATGAATTATTTCGTTTGGGTTTTGAAAATTTTAAATAATCAATTTCTCTAACGCCTATTTCTAAATAATCAGACAATTCAGCTATTGTAGGAAATTGATATATTTTGGTTACAGGTATTTCTAAATTAAAATGTTGTCTTAGTCTAGTTGATACTCTTTGAGCTAAAAGCGAAGTGCCTCCCATTTCAAAAAAGTTGTCATTTATACCAATTAAAGGCATTTGTAATAATTCGCTCCATACTTTTGAGATGTTTTTTTCAATTACAGAACTTGCTAATTTAAGAAGAGGTGCTGAATTAGGGCGAACATACTCAGGAAGAGGTAGTTTTTTCTTGTCAATTTTT
>CAMDGJ010000079.1 GCA_945897545.1 Flavobacterium psychrophilum | reverse complement strand
AAAATGAAAATTGCTGTAGTTTTTACAGTTCCCATTTTCGCTATTGCAATGATAGAAATGGCACATAACAATCCGTTATTACAATTAATGGATGCCACAAAATGGAATTGGGTACAATTACTATTATCACTTCCAGTCGTTTTTTATGCGGGTTGGATATTCTTTGTTCGTGCTTGGAAATCGATCATTAGTTGGAATTTAAATATGTTTACCCTTATCGGAATTGGTACAGGAGTTGCCTTTTTATTTAGTCTAGTCGGGATGTTTTTCCCTAATATTTTCCCAAGCGAATTCAAAACCGAAAACGGAACTGTTTTATTATATTTCGAAGCCACGTCAGTTATTCTAACTTTAGTTTTATTAGGTCAATTATTAGCAGCCAGAGCACACAGTCAAACTAGTGGAGCAATCAAGGAATTATTAAAATTAGCACCAACAGAAGCTACTTTAGTTATTGACGGAAATGATAAAGTAATCTCCATTCACGATATCAAAAAAGACGATTTATTGCGTGTAAAACCTGGAGAAAAAATTCCGGTGGATGGAAAAATAACCGATGGCGAAAGTACCATCGATGAATCAATGATTTCTGGAGAACCTATTCCTGTTGATAAAACCATTGGCGATAGCGTTATTGCAGGAACCATAAACGGAAACAAATCCTTTGTAATGATTGCTGAAAAAGTAGGTTCAGAAACCTTGCTTTCGCAGATTGTACAAATGGTTAATGATGCTTCTCGTTCGAGAGCACCAATTCAGAAACTAGCCGATAACATTGCCAAATATTTTGTACCAACTGTTGTTCTAATTTCAGCACTTACTTTTTTTATATGGGCAAAATTTGGTCCCGAACCCGCATTGGTTTATGGTTTTATCAACGCCATTGCCGTTTTGATTATTGCCTGTCCTTGCGCCTTAGGTTTGGCAACACCGATGTCGGTTATGGTTGGCGTGGGCAAAGGTGCACAATCGGGAGTTTTGATAAAAAATGCCGAAGCCTTGGAAAATATGAATAAAGTAAATGTTTTAATTACAGATAAAACGGGAACCATAACCGAAGGTAAACCATCCGTTGATCAACTGTTTTCATCTAATAATGAGGAAGCTATTTTATTGCAAAACATTGCTTCTTTAAACCAATACAGCGAACATCCCTTGGCGCAAGCCGTAGTCAATTATGCCAAATCAAAAAAGGTTTCATTAATAGAAGTCAAAGATTTTGAAGCGGTTGCCGGAAAAGGCGTTATTGGAACTGTAGAGAAAAAGAAAGTGGCTTTGGGAAATAAAAAACTGATGGAGCAAGTCAAAGCCAAAGTTTCAGAAGATTTAGAAACTAAAATTATAGCCGAACAAAAACTCGGAAAAACAGTTTCCTATATTTCAGTTGATGAAATTGCTGTAGGTTTTGTGTCGATTTCAGATAAAATAAAACCAACAAGTGTTGCCGCTATCAAGGAATTAATGGGTCAAGGAATTGAGGTAATTATGATTACAGGCGATAATGAAAATACCGCAAAAGCGGTCGCTAGCGAATTGCATTTAACTGCTTTTATTGCTAATAGTTTACCCCAAGACAAACTTAACGAAATAAAACGTTTACAAGCCGAAGGAAAAATAGTAGCTATGGCAGGCGACGGAATTAATGACGCTCCGGCATTGGCTCAAGCCGACATCGGAATAGCGATGGGAACAGGAACGGATGTTGCTATAGAAAGTGCAAAAATAACTTTGGTCAAAGGTGATTTACAAGGTATCGTAAAAGCCAAGAATTTAAGTCAGGCTGTGATGGAAAACATCAAACAAAACTTATTTTTTGCATTCTTTTACAATGTGTTAGGTGTTCCAATAGCTGCGGGAGTTCTATATCCATTTTTTGGCATTTTATTATCCCCAATGATTGCAGCTTTGGCAATGAGTTTTAGTTCAGTATCGGTAATTGTAAATGCATTACGATTGCGACGTTTAAAACTATAACAACTATAAATCGGGCAACAGCGAAACTGAAGGCCGATCAACAGCGGAACTGACGAATAATTAAATACAATTTATTATGAAAAGTTTAAAATTAATTTCGACAAAAACAGTTTCATTTCTAACACTGTTTTTAATGGTAATTTCGTTAAGTGCTACTGCACAAACCACTGAAAAAAAAGCAATGATGAAAGATTGTTGTATGATGATTGATGGTAAAATGATGGTAATGAAAGACGGTAAAACTATGCCTATGGAAAAAAGTATGGTTATGAAAAATGGTACAACCTGCATGACTAATGGAGAATGCACTATGAAAGATGGGACAAAAATGCAAATGAAAAACGGAGATTGTATGGAGATGAGCGGAAACATGTGCAATGACAAAACGGCAACAATGGATTACAGTTGCCCAATGCACCCAGAAGTTACTAGCGATAAACCCGGCAAATGCCCAAAATGCGGAATGGATTTAGTTAAAAAAGAATAATTAAAGCGTGTAGATCGTTCAGCCATTTAATCCATCACTACTTGAAAATTATCATCAATTTATCAAAATAAATTGATGATAATTTTTTCAATAAAAATAAAAAATAATGAGAAGTAAATTATTAATAATAGTATTATTTCTTGCCTTAAGTGTATCGGCTCAAAAAATCGTTCACTACGATTTGTACATTCGTGATACAATAGTAACTTTTGGCGACAAACCAACACGAGCCATTGCAGTAAATGGCCAAATCCCAATGCCAACGCTAACCTTTACCGAAGGCGATACTGCCGAAATTTATGTACACAATGAGTTAAAAGAAAGCACCTCATTGCATTGGCACGGATTAATGTTGCCAAACAAAGAAGATGGCGTTCCTAATTTAACCCAAATGCCAATCGAACCCAACACCATTCACAAATATACATTTCCAATTATCCAAAACGGCACACATTGGTACCACAGTCATTCGGGACTGCAAGAACAAATCGGTATGTACGGCAGTTTTATAATGCTCAAAAAAGTTCCCTCTCCTTCGGGGAGGGCGGAAGGTGGGGCTTCAACTTTCAGAAAAGGAATTGACGATTTGCCAAGTATTCCAATAGTTTTGAGCGAATGGACAGACCTAAACCCAAATAATGTACATCGAATGTTGCACAATGCAACCGATTGGTTTGCCATTCAAAAAGGCACAACCCAAAGTTATGCCGAAGCAATCCAACAAGGACATTTTAAAACCAAAGTTAAAAACGAATGGAAACGAATGAACGCAATGGACGTTAGCGATGTGTATTACAATAAACTCTTAATCAACGGCAAAAACGAATCAACTTATGCTCTTCCTTTTGGGGTTGGGGGGCTGGGCGGTGACAAAGTACGTTTGCGAATTTCAAATGCAGGAGCATCAACCTACTTTTGGTTAACCTATGCAGGCGGAAAAATTACTGTTGTTGCTAATGACGGTAACGATGTCGAACCTATAGAAGTCGATAGATTAATTGTTGCCGTTTCCGAGACTTACGATATAATAGTAACCATTCCAGCCGATAAAACCGCTTACGAATTTTTGGTAACTTCCGAAGACCGAACAAAATCTGCCTCATTATATTTAGGCGAAGGAATCAAACAATTGACGTCGCCACTTCCAAAATTAAAATATTTTGAAGGTATGAAAATGATGAACGATATGATGAAAATGAATGGCGATTTGGACGGAATGGGAATGAGTATGTCTTATAATAAAATGGATATGAACTCAGTAATGTATCCCGAAATTACTGGAGATGAGAAGAAAGAGAATAGAAAAGAGAATATAGAAAACAGAGAAGAGAAAATAGAACAAGAAAGTAAACAGAAATCGGATCATTCTCAACATAATAATAATGATATGAAAATGCCTGTACGTACGCCCGGCGGAGTAGAAGAACAATACAACGGTAATACACTTTCTGGAATTGTAACTTTAAATTACGCCATGTTAAAATCGCCATTTAAAACCACACTTCCAACTCCCCTCTCCTTTGGAGAGGGGTCGGGGGTGAGAAATTTAAGATTTGAATTATCAGGAAATATGAACCGCTACGTTTGGAGCTTAGACAACAAAGTAGTATCCGAAGCGGATAAAATCCTAATCAAAAAAGGCGAAAATGTGCGCATCACCATTTACAACGGTTCAATGATGCGACACCCAATGCACTTGCACGGACACGATTTTAGAATTATAAACGGACAAGGCGACTACGCACCACTCAAAAACATCATCGACATTATGCCAATGGAAACCGATGTTTTAGAGTTTAACGCTAATGCTGAAGGCGATTGGTTTTTTCATTGTCATATCCTTTACCATATGATGGCCGGAATGGGCAGAGTTTTTGTTTATGAAAATCAAGCACCAAATCCATTAATTCCGCATCCAAAATTAGCACAACGGAAATTATTTGCCGAAGATCGAAAATTTCATCTGATGGCAGAAAACGATTTTGCATCTAATGGAAACGACGGTCTGGCGATGCTTAGCAACACCCGTTGGAGCATCGGTACCGAATGGCGATTAGGATATAATGACCATCACGGCTACGAAACGGAAACACATATTGGGCGATACCTTGGTAAAATGCAATGGATTATGCCCTTTGTAGGTTTCGACTGGCGGTACAGAAAAATGCAAACTGGCGAAACAGAAAAAAACCTTTTCGGACAAGAAAGCACCAAAGATGAACGTTCTGTTTTTAGTGCAGGACTAGAATATACAATGCCAATGCTCATAAAAGCACAAGCTGAAGTGTATACCGATGGCAATTTCAGATTGCAATTTGAACGATTGGATATTCCTGTTTCTAAAAGAATAAGAATGGATTTGATGTGGAATACCGATAAAGAATATATGGCAGGACTACGCTATATTATCAAAAGAAATTTTAGCATTAGAACGCATTACGACAGCGATATGGGATTGGGTTTTGGAGTGAGTTTAAATTATTAAAAAACGAAAAACAATTAATAAAAAAACTCCATTTTAGGATTCTTTCTTTTATTTTACTTCTTTGTATTCTCGTTCCATTATCTTGACTATATCGTCCAATTGATCTACATCTATTCTTTTGGCTTTGATCACTTTATTTTTATCTAAAACGTAAATTACTGGCGTCGAATACACATCATATTTTTCGGTTACATTATTATAATGAACTCCATCATACACGTTAATCCAATCTAATTTTTTATCAGCAATATATTTAAGATACTTTTCTCCCTCATTTAAAGTATACACACAATATACCTGCACATTTTTATTTTCTTTCTGTAGCTTATGGTATTCTTCTAAAAGTTTGGGGATTTCTATTTGACAATGGCCACAATCTACATCCCAAAAAGCGAGTATCAAATAATCTGCCCTAACATCATGCAAGTGGTTAAATAAGCTGTTTATTTTTGGGGCGTTATCATAGAATAATTTGGTGACCTCCTCGGAGGATTTGGCCGATTCGAATCCCATTTTGGCTATTATATCCTGGTCAGCGGCATTAATCATCGACAAATCTGGAGCAACAGCACCTACTAAAAGCGGTCTCAATTTATCGCTTTGTTTGACAATACGTTCCACCACACTCTCGTCATCATAAATCCCAACGGCTTTTCCTGTTTTGAAATAGCGGTCTGCAAGATGAACAAAAACCTTATCAAACCCCATTATTTTAGAGGTTTCATACGAATAGGTAAAATGTGCCAATAACAATTTATATACTAAGCTTTCTGGCAATGTCTGATCCATTATCCTGTCAATTTCAACTGAAACGGAATCTGGGTGAGTAACAACCACCTGATCAAAATACTTCTTTAGTTTATTGTAAAAAAAAGGATTTCGTATTGTACCATCATCCTTAAAGTCAACATTATCCCAATAATGTTTTTTATAATAGTTGTAAATCATCAAACTATCTGGCCTGCCGTTTGATGCTTTAGGGATTTCCTTTAGAGTCTTTTCCATTTTTAAATTCAAAACAGCTCCAATATAACTGTCTTTATTTTGTTCGAAAAATCGTTCTTCATAGTCTTGAATAGTCTTGTCTAAAATTTTTTGTTTGGCGCTGACTTTGGCAATGGAATCGATCGTAGGCAGCCCTTTCGAGGCTTGCCTTACTTCTTCAAAATCCTCATTTTGCTTGCCTATAAATTTGATGTAGTTTAAAAAATCATTCTCTTGGGTAGAATTAACAGCAGTAAGACCTTTGGCTACACCAATACTCGCGTCGCTATTGAGCTCCAAGTTTTGTGTATCCTCATCAATAAAAAAATCAAAGTAGATTGATTTGTTTTGGCTCACCAAAGAATAAATTCCTTTGTCAAGTTTAGTCTTTCCCTTAAAAACGATTTTGCCGTTTTTTATAGGTTTACAAGTGTCTTTAATGAATGTTTTATCAAACTGGTAAAACGTAAGATATGCTAGTGTGTCTTTACAATTTTTGAGATTAATGCTGATTTCATAACCCGATTTATGGGGCAACGGATTTTTAGTGACCTGGGCTGAGGTACAAATGGAAAACAAACACAAAAGAAGGACAACAACTCTTTTCATAAAAAAATCATTTAAAACAAACTATAAATCATTGGAGGAATTAGGATAGCAAAAATAACTATTTTTTTGAATACCAAAATTCTTTAACATTTAATTAATTAGTAGGTTTTTATAAATAGAAAACCCCAAGATGGACTCTGAATTTTTGTGGCTTTTTAGGAGCACAATACTTGTAAAACAGACAGCAACCTAACTAACTTCAAGGCAATTGGACATTCTTCTATAAATGTAAGTTTAACCTATTTAATAGGTTTAGAAGTAGCTGATTTAAATGAAGATGATATGCCTATGATTTATTAATTTTTAATAAATTAACTGTGTTTTCATAATCTATTTCCCTACACCAATAAAACCCATATGCTTTTTTATTATTTTTCATTTGAATTCTAATTCCTTCAGGAGTAAATTTCTCTCCCTTTACTTTTTTTACGGATTCTAAAGATTCAAATTTATTGACTATTTCTAATGAAATCGGATCTAACTGTAATAAGCTGCCTTTGGTTTTAATTTTTTGAATTGATCTATCTTGTGGTATGTATATTGGGGATAAATTATTTTCATTAATTATTCTCCTATATACCCCATCACTTATTTTATATTTTATTGGCAAGTCTTTATGGTAAAAATCTCCACTTTCAACATCTTTAATAAATTGCAATAAAGTTTCTGTGGTAAATTTTATAGTTTTATTTTCAGTTTGACAATCTTTACACCAATAACCATTAACTAAGTCTTGACCTTTTGAAGATCTTAAGTGCCCTTTATTACAAATCCAATCATAAGTTTCAGAAAAACCATTTGGCTTTAACTTAGAATCCAAAACCTTACCTCCTTTCGATTTTACTATTTCTATTAAGGAATTAAATTTATCTAAATTATTGCAATTCGGACAAGATGCATTAGTATTTATTATTACACCCAAAGTTCTATTTGTTACTTTGTGACCATTATTACAATGATAAAAATGCTTACTTTCAGAGCCAATATATTCTTGTATTTTTCCATTTTTATCTTCAACAATTTTTTTAGCTTTATTATATAATTCACTTTCTTTACCCTTATATAATTGAATTAAATCTAATTTAAAAGGTAATTTGTTATAATTGATTTTTAATTTTTCAAGAATATTAATTACCTGATTTAAAAACAAAGGAATTCTATTAGCTCGTATTGTTTTAAATTCAAATATTTCGATTAGAGTTATTCCATTTTCAGTGCACAATTCTTTTTTTCGATTATCCCTCTTTTTTTGACTTTCAAATCCGAAATTAGATTCATGAAAATGACTTTTATTACTGTAATGTTGATGTCCTTGATATTCAAACGCAATTTTTAAGTCGGCATTGTACCCATCTAATTGAAGACCCTCCATAGTTTTAAGATAAACAGAAGGAAAATTTACTCCTAAAAGATGTTCAAGAATCAATCTTGAAATAGTTTCGCCAATTAATTTATTTTTAGAGCAATAAGGACACCATCTTAAAGAATTCTTAATGTCACTCCACGATTCTAAAAAATGATGACCATTTTCACATTCAAATTCTAAATTAGTTTCATTATTAGCATAGTTTAAAGATTTGCACTTCCCATTTAATTTTTGCACAAAAATTTTAATCTCATGTAGGGTTTTTTCACTTCTTGCCCTTTGCATTTTGTCTTTGGTGCAAATACTACATCCGTGACCTTTTAAAAACATATAAGGAGTATTAATTACTATTTTCTTATGTGTTTTACAAAATAGAATAATTTCAGTATTCTGATTTGTGTAACTTGCAAATTCAAATGAATATACTTCTCCATATTTTAATAATATTTTGGACTTAAAATCATCTAAGGTATCAGCATAAATTTTTCTTTTATACTCAATATTACAATATTTACATGGGAATTTAGAGTATAGATGATTATTCGAGAGTTGAAAAAATATATAATTGTGCTTAGTGCATTTAAATTCTATTTTAGTTTTTGCATTAATATAAATAGAATTTGTGTAATCAAATAAATCATTAAAAATAATTTTTGATTCATTTATTAACCATGTAGTGTTTTTTTTTATACTCAAAATATTAATAATAAAATTAATCTATACAATGTTCTTTTATTATTTCATAAGCATCTAAATCTCCTTGTTCCCCGGCTTTACTTAAATCTTTACATCCTAATTCTATTTGTTTCGAATAAATTCTAGCTAAACCTCTATTATAGTATGCATTAGGAGAATTATTTGGATTGCCTTGAATGGCTTTGGTATAATCATTAATAGCACCTAAATAATCTTCTAAATTTAACTTACAATAACCTCGATGTGAATATATAATTGTTGCTTTTGAATTGTGTTTCAAAGCTAAATCAAAATCTGATATTGCATGTCGATAATCATTTAGTAAAGATTTAAGATGTCCTCGTTCCATAAAAACATTCCATAATTCTATAAACTCAGTTTTGTCATTAATTAATTTGTTTAAATTTATCATAGCATTTGAATAATCCTCAATTCTTATTTGAAATTTAGCAACCTCAAATAATAAACTTCTTTTGGATGGCATATCAATTGCCCCTTCTCCATATCCAACATCAAAATCATCACTGAGATTTAAATCACAATCCAAATTACGGTCTATTGCATATAGATTATCCTCTATAACGCCTTTTAAATCCTTAATTCTCCATTTAACTACTGCACGTCTAAAATAAAGCCAACCGCAATCAGTTGTGTCAATTTCTATTGACTTATCCCAAGATTTAAGGCTAATTTCATATTCTCCAATTGCCTCTTTATCTACAGCAATTCTTATGTAATCAGCTAATGATTGTGAAAAACAATTGAAGCTAATAAAAATTAGAAAAAAGTAAGATTTAAAATTCATCATCTTTTTAAAAATAATTAATTAAATCAAATTTGACAAGGCTGATTCTGTCAATTCTCTTTTCAATTTTGTGATTGAAGAAACGGAAACATCCTCTAATTCATATCTACTTCCATTAATATCGATAGCTTTCAATTTTTCTTTGAACACCAAGGAGCAAATATTTTTAGTTTGTTTTTCGTCAACGATGATAAGAAATGAATTTTTCAAATCTCTGTAACTTATTCTGTCCAAATCAACAGCTTTTATTTTAGAAGACATCGCAAGAATAGTTTTGATTACATTGTACGCTTTGATTTCTTCAACAGTTGTGATTATTCCACTATTAGATTCGGAAATTTCTTTTTGAACGATTCTGTCTAATGCAGTCTTTATAGAAATAGAATTTACCAATCCTTTGATTTGAGTTAATGCTTTCTCGGTTGACCTTAAACCACCCATGTTTTTAAATATTAATTTGACCAAGTCATCCGTTTCAACCAATGTTTTAAACAAAGCATTGTCAAAATTATCTAAAAAATATACATCCTCTGCTTCTTGAATAATCTCACTAATTTCAATTGATTGTCTATTAAATAGCGCTAATGTTTCTAATTGAGCAGTATCATAACTGGTTAGGTCAAAAGTGAAAAATGGTTTTGTATTCAATCCTTTTTTTTCTCTGGAATTAACAGTATAAAAATCGTAAATAACACCATTGGTTAATATTCCGATTTTGGCAGTTGGAGAATACAAACAATATTCATTCAATTGCCTAAAATGGTTATCATTTAGCTTTGCAGTTACGCTTTTACATTCAATTAGCATCAAAGGGTCTTTCTTTCCTAATGTGATAGCAATATCAACCCTACGACCCTTTTTATCGCCCATATCGGCAATGTACTCGTGAGAGTAATCATCCATTTTGGAATAGTTTAGAATATTGAAGAAAGGATGTATCAAGTTGTCACGAGTTTGAGTTTCGTCTTTACTTAAATTAATGGCTTTTTTGAAATCCCAATTATCAAAAGATTTTTTGAGTTGGTTTGTTATCTGTTTTAATTTTTTACTGTCCATAGTTTTAGTGAAATTTTTTTCAAATTCAAAAGTAGCATTTTTTATTAAAACATTTTTAACAACTTGGTTTATAATTTATTTTCTTACATTTGGATTCAATTTAAAAAAGAAATTATGAAAAAAATATTATTAGGATTATTAATTTTTGTTGGTTTTTATTTAAACGCACAAAGTTCAATTTACAAAGGCTTGTTATACGGAATGAATTCTAAAGAAGCAAAAAGCGAATTCAAACTAAATAAAAATGACTATAAAGGAATTGAAATAGGCAATAATTTTACCTATAATATATATTCACAAAATTTCACTTATGATCACGATAAATTAGTAAGTATTCTTTTAACACCGACTGGTTCAACTTTCGGGCAATCTTACGACGATGCCGTTAATTATTTGACATATACAAAAACATTTCTTGGTGATTTAGGTTATGAAGTTTTTATTGAACCTGAATGGTGGAGTTCTCCACAAACATTTAATTCAACCAATTCTAAGTATGGCTTAGTCGCGTTTAATAAAGACAAAACAATTATAATACAGCTGTATTCAATGTCTTATATACTTTATGGAACAACAAAGTATTTAGTTAAACTTCATATTTATAAATATGATTGGTGGATGAATGCCTATAATAAAGAAAATGACAAACAATCCACTATAAAAAACAAAAGCGGCTTTTAATACGAGATAACCACTAAAACATAAAAAAGAACTAGATTTATTATATATAAAGCAAATTCAACGTTACTAAATCAAGTCACCTAACAGTGGCTTTTTTTATTTAGCAAATAATGATAATTTCACGTTATATCTATAATAGACAAAAATAGATAATATGGCACTTGGAGTTAAAACGGGTGGTAGAAGTGCGGGAACGGAAAACCGTAAACTTATTTAATTGCAAGGAGTTAAGTTTTCTTTTTTGATTATTTGTTGCAAAATCTTTCCCTTCTAAAAAAGCATAAAAAAACTTCAAGGAATCCCCTTGAAGTTTTTAGTAAGTGACCTCGGCAGGGTTCGAACCTGCAACCTTCAGAGCCGAAATCTGAAATTCTATCCAGTTGAACTACGAAGCCATTA
>CAMDGJ010000078.1 GCA_945897545.1 Flavobacterium psychrophilum | reverse complement strand
CATTCTCCAATATATTTACAATTACGTTAATGAAATGAACTTCATTAAGCAAAACACTAGTTCGAATTGCATCAAAACGTTTTGTAATTGTGCCTTCTCTATCTTCTAGTATCAAATGAACATGTTCGATAGCATCTTCAATAACCCCATGAATATTAGTAGATTCCTTGATTATATTTAATTCTTTCTTTTCTAATTTAGAAATTCGCAATACATTCTCAACTTGTGCATGCATCCGTTTATTTTCGTCTTTAATCATCTGCAAATACTTAAGTACCTTTTCCTTATCATCAATAATCTTTGGATTTTTAATAGCGTCCAAAGCCAAATTTATTGTTGCAATAGGAGTTTTAAA
Source organism: Flavobacterium psychrophilum (assembly GCA_945897545.1). Classification (GTDB taxonomy): domain Bacteria; phylum Bacteroidota; class Bacteroidia; order Flavobacteriales; family Flavobacteriaceae; genus Flavobacterium; species Flavobacterium psychrophilum_L. Next base: position 11,215 of record CAMDGJ010000078.1, on the reverse strand, counting down.
CTCATGTGTCATATTATTAATGAAATCTGATTTAATTTCAGAAATGTGACGTTGTCGAATCAATTGACTTAAAGCACTTGAATAAGCAATAATTATGATTAGTGTAAAAATGATTGACAATAAAGTTATACCAACAAGGTCAGTAAGTAAAAACTTCTTTTTCTGAGGAAATGAAACTAATAATTGATATTTAGTATTCCCTTCATTGTCTGCAAAAATCGGAATAGAATAGGTCGAATTTTTATCATATTTAAATCCATTCGATTTTACTTTTGTAGCCAATCCGCTACTATAAATTCCAAATTCGAATCGTGTATCTACACCATATTCTTCTAATTCTTTTTTTAATAACTTCTGCAAAGTTTCTTTTGTAACCCTTTCTTGCAGAGGCATAGCTGAGGCAATTTCTTTGTAATTTATTTCATAGGCTATATTATCAAGAACATCCAAACTTCCAGATTTTTCAATTTTTACATCCGGCGTCAAATTGCTTTGTATCTTTGAATTGTCGAATCTATTATTGTCATAAACTTCAGTAACCCTCTTGGAATTAAAGTTTTTAATTTTTACACTATCTAATTTTTTATCAAAGAACGTTGATGATATATCGTAATTTTCAGATGATATGCTGTTTGAAAATACAATTGTTGTATTGTTTTTGTGATTTTTTTGAACGTAATAAAACTCCAATAAATCATTTTTTTGAGGAATTTTTCCTGTGCTATCTTTATACCGATTAAATTTTTCGTAATAGGTATATTCCTCTTGTTTTTGAAGCTTTTCAGCAACAATACCCACAACCTGCTTAACATGATATTTAAATTGCTCGTCATTGTTTTGAAAAGAGGTATTGAACCAATAAACTTGAACTAAAATTATCCCGATTAAGGATAAACTCATTAATAATACAAGTATTTTAAAAAACAATTTATTCATCGATACAAATTTAGTATTTTAACAATATAATTAATAATAAATTAACCAAAGATTAACAACAAACAACTACATTATTGAATCTTCAAAATTTTAAGAATTTTGTCAGTTGAAAATTTTGTGGTTTCAAGAGTTTTATTTTCAATAACATAGTCGCTTTTTTCGATACGTTGATTATCATTCCATTGCATATTTATTCTTCTTAAAACATTTTCGCGAGTGGTTTTATCGCGTTGAATTACTCTTTGAATTCGTAATTCCAATGGTGCAGTAACAGTGATAATAATATCACAATCTTTATAGCTTCCGCTTTCAAATAAAATTGCGGCTTCATAAATAATATAAGGAGCGTTTTTATGGTTTGAAATCCAACTACTAAAATGTTTTTTTACGGCTGGATGAATGATTGCATTAAGTAGTTTTAATTTTTCAGGATCGTTAAACACGATTCCTGATAACTTTCCTCGATTTACAATACCATTATCAAAAACAGTAAGGCCGAGAGTTTTTTTGATTTCAGCAATAATTTCATCAGATTGCATAATCTTTCGTGCTTCATCGTCGGCAATATAAATAGGGATTCCGGCATCCATAAAATGTTTAGCAACAGTGGTTTTCCCACTTCCAATACCTCCTGTTAAACCAATTATTTTTGTCATATTATTTTTTGAAAAATAACTCTGGGAAAGCCTCTTGCGGTTTTTGTTTCATAATAATCACTTTGACAAAAGATTCTATAAAACCAGTTCCGTAACCGTAAAATTGTTTCCAAACGGCTTTGATTGAAAGAAAACCTATTTTAAAGCTTTTGTTTTGATACGTTGACACCAAAAAAAGTGCCAAAAAGTAAACAAAATACAATTGAAGAAGATAGTCAAATTTTTGACTAACAACATATAACAAAACCGACAAGAATAATCCAATAATAAAAACTGTTGGAAAGAAAAAAGTAATCTTGTTGTGCTGAGGATACCAACTATTAAGAATTGGCCTTGCTTTGCCAAATTTATTGACCTGAACTGTAAATTTTTCCCAGTCGATTCTTCTTTTGTGATAGACGAAAGCTTTTGCGAAAAGTTTAGTTTCAAAACCTAAATTCCACAATCTGATGGATAAGTCTGGATCTTCGCCAGGATGAATATTCCCAAACCCATTAGAAGCTTCAAAGGCTTTTCGAGACAATCCCATATTAAAACTCCGAGGTTGAAACTTGTCTATTTTCTCAGAGCCACCTCTTATTCCTCCTGTGGTGAGAAATGAAGTCATAGCAAAATTAATGGCTTTTTGTACGTCAGAAAAGCTGTCCAAAGCTTTATCGGGACCACCAAAACAATTTACGTAACCTTCGTTCAAGGCAAGGGAAACTTCCGTTAAATAGTTTTTTGGAATGATACAATCGGAGTCGAAAATAATAAAATAATCTCCTTTTGCTTTTTTCATTCCGTAATTTCTGGAATCTCCAGGTCCTGAATTTTCTTTGTAATAATAGGAAATATTTAATTTCTCACGGTAATGTTGCACTACATCGTCACACTTCATAGATGAGCCATCTTCGACAATTACAATTTCAAAATCTTCATTATAATCTAAATGCGACAAACTCTCTAAAAGCTCATCCACTTCATCTGGGCGATTGTAAACCGGTATTATTAAAGAATATAACATAATACTATTTTAAAGTGTAACACTTTTGTTCCATAATTTTAACAAAGATAATCTTTATCTATAAAAAAACCACCAAGCGATGCAAGGTGGTTTTTGACATTTTTATATAATTATATTTTAGGAAACAATACTAGGAACGCCTACCATTTCATTCGAATCGGCTAAATAATCTACACCTTCGAATCCAAAACCAAATAAGCTATTAAAATCACTTTTGTAACCTGGTAAATCTCCTATTTCTGGTAATGTTTCAGTTGTGGCTTGCAACCAAAGTTTAGCTATTTTTTCTTGAACATCGTCGCGCATTTCCCAATCATCAATTCGAATTCTACCTTTTTCATCCGTAGGAATTGGTTTTCCGGTATATAATCGATCTTGAAACAAACGTTGTATTTGTTCGATACAACCTTCGTGAATTCCTTCTTCTTTCATTATTTTATACAACAAAGAAATGTACAATGGAATAACCGGAATAGCGGAACTGGCTTGAGTTACCAAAGCTTTGTTGACAGAAACAAATGCTTTTCCATCTACGGATTTCAAGCTATCTGTTATAGCAAATGCTGTCGCTTCAAGGTGATCTTTGGCACGACCTATAGTTCCTTTTCTGTAAACAGCTTCGGTTAAAGAGGGTCCAATATAAGAATAGGCAATTGTTGTAGCGCCAGCTGCTAAAAGATTATCTGCTTTCAGCGCCTCAATCCACATAGCCCAATCTTCGCCACCCATTACAGCAACCGTATTGTCAATATCATCTCCTTGAGAAGCTTCAATACTAATTTCAGAAACAATTCTGGTATGAAAATCAACGGTTTTGTTCGTATAAGTTGCTCCAATTGGTTTCAAAACCGAACGATGCAAAACTCCTGTAACTGGATGCAATCGAACGGGCGAAGCCAAACTGTAAATAACCAAATCAACCTGACCTAAATCAGCTTTAATTAAGTCTAATGTTTGTTTTTTTACTTCATTCGAAAAGGCGTCCCCGTTTACACTTTTAGCATACAATCCCGCTTTATGCGCTTCATTTTCGAAAGCAGCAGCATTATACCAACCCGGAGAAGCTGTTCGACCAGCAGTAGATGGTTTTTCGAAAAACACGCCAATAGTAGCCGCGTCAGAACCAAAAGCACTTGTAATTCTAGAAGCCAAACCAAATCCGGTTGAAGCACCAATTACCAATACTTTTTTTGCTCCTTCAATAGGTTCTTTTGATGTAACGTATTTGATTTGATTTTTTACATTTTGTTCGCATCCTTTTGGGTGAGCGGTCAAACAAATGAATCCTCTCATTCTTGGTTCTATGATCATAGTTGTGCTATTTATTGAGTTTTGGGTATTTTTAAAGGAAACAAATATAAGTCATTTCTTTAGTTCAGCAAGGCTTTTGCGTGGTTTAATGCCGAGTCTGTAATTACATTTCCTGACAACATTTGAGCTATTTCAACAACTCGTTCATCGTTAGACAATAATTTTAATTCTGATTGTGTGTCCTCTCCAATTGTTGATTTTGAAACTTTAAAATGCGAAGTTCCTTTTGAGGCTATTTGCGGTAAATGTGTAATGGCAAAAATCTGCATACTTTGACTCATTTCTTTCATAATCTCGCCCATTCTATTGGCAATTTCTCCCGAAACTCCTGAGTCAATTTCATCAAAAATAAGCGTAGGCAATTTAGTCCCGAGGCTTCGGGATTGTGCTAATATTGCCTTCACGGCCAGCATAATTCTGGACATTTCTCCACCGGAAGCAACTTTTTTCAGCAATCCAAAATCAGTTCCTTTATTGGCAGAAAATAAAAATTGGAGTTCGTCTTTTCCGTTTTCGAAATAAGTAGAACTCCTGTTAATGTCCATTTTGAAACGAACGTTTGGCATTCCCAAGGTTTCTAAAATCATGGTTAATTTTTGGGATAAAACTGGTATGGATTCTAATCTTTGGTCATGAATTCCATCAGACAAAGCATCTAAAGAACGAGTTTTTAGATGAATTATATCGGTTAAAGCCGTAATTTCTTCTTCCATATTTCCTAATTCCAAAACGGTGTTTTCAAGATTAGTTTGGATTTCGATTAATTCGTCAACTGAAGAAACTTGGTGCTTCTTTTGCAAATTGTACAGCAATTGCAACTTTTGGCTGATTAAATCTAATTGTTCCGGATCATTAATAAGTTTTTCCGAACAACGATTCAATTCAGCTGAAATATCATCAAATTCGATAGCAATGCTCGTAATTCGCTCCAATAAAGAATGATATGCTGGTGAAAAAGAAGCGATTTTTTGGAGTGCGATTTTAGTTTCTGTCAAATTATGCATCACTCCTATTTGTTCTTCATTGGCTATAGCCAAGGATTTATCTATAGACTCTTTGATAATTTCGACATTGTTCAATTTTTCGAAATCAGCTTCCAGCGTTTCTTGCTCGCCAGATTTTAATTGTGCCAAAACCAGCTCCTCTAACAAAAAATTATTATACTCCTGCTCTTTTGAAGATTCAGACTGCTTTTTTAGAAGTGCATTTAATTTGGATTTATCCGATTTATAACTTTTCAAAAGCACTTGATATTCCAAAATAGTGGTTTGGTTATGAGCAATGGCATCGATAATTTCGAATTGTACTTTTTCTTCCGAAAGTTCTTGGGTTTGATGTTGCGAATGAATATCAATTAGGAACAAACTCAATTCCTGCAATTCCTGAAGATTTACTGGACTGTCATTGATAAATGCCCTTGATTTTCCCGAAGGCAGAATTTCACGACGAATGATAGTTTCATCCTCGTAATCTAAATCGTTGGCTTCAAAAAAAGGAAGTAGATTGTATTTTGAGATGTCAAAATAAGCTTCAATGACACACTTTTCTTCTTTGTTTTTAAGAGATGTCAAATCGGCTCTTTTACCTAAAACCAATCCCAAAGCGCCCAATATTATTGATTTTCCTGCTCCAGTTTCACCTGTTATAATCGAAAAACCTTTTGAAAAATCGATAGCTAATTTTTCTATTAATGCATAGTTTTTTATCGATAGAGAAGTTATCATTTATATTTTTTTGTAAAGAGAATTGCAAATAAGTTACAAATTCGACGCCCAATTAATATTTAAGCAACGCCCATTTTGAAGAATTCAAAGGCGAAGTATTATTCAAACTTTCCACTAAATCTGTGATGGAAACACTAGGTCCACCTGAAAAAATTGATTCTATTTCATCTGATTTGGCATCAAAAAATACGCGAGTCAAAAGAGCATTTGGTTTAGTTGTATTGAATTTCCCTAGATTGAGTAAGGAGGTCTTAATTTTTTCTTTAGCACCTTTCAAATCATTACTCATCGTATCCAAGCCAGAGTGATACAGAAATGATGCTTGACGAACCTCATTATAGGCAGGAGCTAATAAATCACGAATCAAAAAATACCTACTTTGTAGACTCCCATCAGATTGATTCCAACCTTTGTAGCCGCTTTGTTGCGCGACATTTGAAATGTTTTGCGCAATATCAAAATAGGAATCTCCAGAAAGTGGAACAAATGTATCTGCATCCATTCCTAATATTAAATAACTATAAAAAGAGAGTACCGAAACTAGATTTGAATCAAATTCAGCTGGATTAAAAACTAATTGTTGAAACTGGGTATAACTAAAACTAAAATCTTTATCATTAAAATTAACCACCGGAGAACTGTAAGAAGAGTCGTAAACTAGACGTGAAGATTGAACCTGGATTGTTGCCACGAATTGATCTGAATTGTTTGATGAAATAAGGATAAACATCGAACAATTTATTTTTTCGTTTTGTTTATATACTTTACCAGTCCATTGGGTTTGATTTACAAACTCGTTTAAGGATGTTTCCAAGGTTTTGAAAACTTGTTGATTTGAATTTGATAGATTTTGCGTATTTACGGTTACCGTACAATTCAACTCTTGCGCTTGAATGAAAGCAGAAGTCAATACTAGAAAGAGAAAAGCAATTATTTTGTTCATAAATAATGTTCAATAACTTTGTTTAAAATATCAATGGCAACAGCTTCTTTTGACTTTAATTTCATAGGTTCAACCTTGAAATTTTTGTCTATAAAAGTAATTTTATTCGTCAGTTTTCCAAAACCGGCTCCTTCATCTTGCAAGGAATTAAGAACTATCAAATCTAAGTTTTTTTTCTGAATTTTCAACTTCGCATTTTCAATTTCATTTTCGGTTTCTAATGCAAAGCCTATCAAAAACTGATTTTTCTTGATTTCGCCTAAAGAAGCTAGAATATCTTTCGTTTTTTCGATTTCAATAGTAAAACTATCAGCAACTTTTTTAATTTTATTCAGCGCAACACTCTTTGGTCTATAATCTGAGACGGCTGCTGCCGCAATAGCCACATCAACACTTTCAAAATAATTATGGCAAGCTTCATACATTTCTTGAGCTGAAACTACAGGAATTACTTTAACCAAATCATTTTCGATTTTGTAATGAGTAGGCCCAGAGACTAAGATCACCGAAGCTCCCAGATTTGCAGCACTTTGTGCAATATCAAAACCCATTTTCCCCGAAGAATGATTTCCTATAAAACGCACAGGATCTATTGCTTCGTATGTCGGTCCTGCAGTAATGAGTATTTTTTTTCCTTTGAGAGGCAATTTACTTTCTAAATCAGCCTCCAAAAAAGCGACAATATGTTCTGGTTCAGCCATTCTTCCTTCACCAGACAAGCCGCTTGCTAATTCACCACTTTCGGCAGGAATTATGGTGTTTCCAAATAATTTCAATGTATTAAAACTCTCTATTGTTGATGGATGAATATACATATCCAAATCCATTGCTGGAGCAAAATAAACAGGACATTTAGCCGATAAATAAGTAGCAATTAAAAGATTGTCGCAAGCACCATTTGCCATCTTAGACAAAGTGTTTGCTGTCGCTGGAGCGATAACGATTAGATCTGCCCAAAGACCTAATTCGACATGGTTATTCCATGTTTCATTATTTTCGTCCTGATAAAAACTAGAATGTACAGGATTTTTGGATAAGGTCGATAACGTAAGTGGCGTTATAAAATCCTTAGAAGCAGGTGTCATTATCACTTGGACATGTGCACCTGCTTTTATAAAAAGTCTAACTAATGAAGCTGTTTTATAGGCTGCAATTCCACCAGATACACCCAGCAAAATATTTTTCCCTTTTAAAACTGACATTACAACTATTATTTAGTTCCTTCTCTATGGTAGATTTTACCATCTAACCATTCTTGAACTGCCAAAGCGTGTGGTTTAGGCAATTTTTCGTAGAATTTCGACACTTCGATTTGCTCTTTGTTTTCAAAAACTTCTTCAAGACTATCATTGTAAGTAGCAAACTCTTCGAGTTTTTCTGTCAATTCTTTTTTGATTTCAGAATTGATTTGGTTTGCTCTTTTAGCCATAATTGTTATAGCTTCATACACATTCCCTGTAGGCTCTTCAATAACATTTTTATTGTAAGTTATCGTGTTTACCGGAGCATTTGTCTTTCTTAAATCCATGACTTTATTTATTTAGTGAAATTCTTTAAATCTGTTTCGATTCGAACCATCATTTCGTCCGCAATCTTTTTATATTTTGTTTCTGGTTTAAATTTAATTAAACTCAAGTAGGCAGTCTTAGCTATATTTAATCTTTCTTCCATTTTTGCTGGAATACTATTTATTCCTAATTGGTACGATGAATCAAATTTATAAAAAAGAGCATCTTCCTTATAAGGTGTTCCAGGATAATCAGATATGAAATTATCTAGAGCTACCATTGCTGATTTATAATCAAAAATAGTATTGTACTGTTTAGCGTTTTCAAATACTTTTAGTTCTATTTTATCATTTAATTCTCTTAATGTTTTATTCGCTTCTGGCAAATAGGTGGAATTTGGATACGAATCTATAAATCCTTGTAGCTTATCTATTGCTTTTACTGTATCCGTTTGGTCTAAACTATATACTGGGGAAAGCTTTGAAAAACACTTTGCTCCTAGATACGCCGCTTCTTCTACTTTTTCGCTTTTAGGATAACCCGAAACGAAACTTTCAAATTGATAAGCCGCTAAATAATATTGTTTTGTATTGTAATATGACATTGAAAACATATAAAACAATTTCTCAGCTTGAGGTTTTCCTCTATAAGCTGGCGCAATTTGTTCAATAAGTCTTATAGCATCGTTATATTTTCCTGTATCATATAATTTAGTACACATTTCAAATTTGACTGCAACATCTTCTGATTTCAACGCTTTTTGGTATTCACTACAAGAGCCAAAAAATAAGACAAGAAGCAACAACGATATTATTTTTTTACTCACAATTTTATATTTTTTTTTGAGTTCGTGAATCTTCGATTTCATTTTTTTATTTACTTTTTTTATGATTTACGAAAAGTTTTAACTTTCAAATATCATACCGAAGTTTCGGTGGCAAATTTAGGTATTAATTTGACCACTACAAAATATATTTTTTATTAAAAAAAGTGGTGGTTTTTATGCTAATTTATTGATTTTTTTGACAAAATGATCAATTCTATCGGCCAATGAATTGTCTACAGATACTAATGGTAAACGAACGGTATTTTCAGCAATTCCCAACGATTGAAACACTTGTTTTATTCCGGCAGGATTACCTTGCTCAAAAATCATATCAATACCATCCGAAAGAAGGTATTGTACTTTGAAGGCTTCATCGACTTTTTTATTTAATCCTAAACGTATCATTTCGGAAAATTCCTTGGGAAAACCTTGGGCAATTACAGATATAACTCCGGAACCTCCCGCTAAAACCATTGGCAAAGCAATCATATCGTCACCAGAAAGGACAAGAAAATCTTTTGGTTTATTTTTTAACAATTGCATTGCCTGAATTATGTCTCCTGCTGCTTCTTTGATAGCTACAATATTTTTACAATCATTTGCTAACCGCATCACTGTAGATGGCAATACATTACTTCCTGTTCTACTGGGAACATTATACAAAATAACAGGAATTGGTGAAGCCTCTGAAACAGCTTTAAAATGTTGGTATATCCCTTCTTGTGTTGGCTTATTATAATAGGGTGATATTGAAAGAATGGCAACAAATTGTGACAAATCTCTCGTTTTTAATTCTTCGACAACTTCCATCGTGTTGTTTCCTCCAACTCCAAGAACTAATGGTAATCTTCCGTTGTTAGCGTCGATTATAGTTTTGATTACAAATTCTTTTTCAGGTTGTGACATCGTAGCATTTTCTGCTGTTGTGCCAAGTATTACAAGGTATTCGACCCCGCCATCTATGGAAAAATTAACTACTTTAATTAATGCTTCAGTATCAATTGATAAATCTTTTTTAAATGGAGTTGCAAGTGCAACACCTGTACCTATTAATGATTGCATAATTTGTTTTATATTTTGTTTAATATTTTTAAATACCTAAATAATTCATGAACAAAGACAGTATGATTTTCGGCATTCGTATTGATCATTAAATGGTTTAGTTTCTTGTCTATTGATGAAAAACCAACTTTGAATTCTGCTTTTGAATCGTGTGTCACTTTTAATAAAATAGCTTTCTCAACATCGTAATAACTTATAAGCAAATTAAATTTCTGATTTATAAAATCATTTATTTCTAAATTATTAATTTTCAAATTCCAATTAAGGTGTTTTAAACCAAATGTCGTTTGGGAATAGACCTCATTCTTGTTGATTTTATCTCTGTAAACTATTATTTTGATGTTACTCTCTAAAATTCCATTTGCAATTACCTCCTTAAGCAAGGCTTCCTTTTCTATAAAATAACTTTCATCTATCAGTAAGCCAACCGTTTGTATCGGAACTCTAGAAGAAATACTTTTTACATTTCGAAAATTATTTTTTAAAATTCTAATTAAAAAATAATCCTTTATATATTTTAAAAACATATTACTTTTACCTTGTTACAAAATTAATTAATTTAAGTCGCATTAGGGATGGTAAATCTAAAAAACTATAATGGTGTTTTGACACTTTTTGTTATATTCTTAACACTTTTTCTTATTACTTCTTGCAGTAAACAAAACTATCAGGTTTCTAAAATAGAAGGAAAAAGAATAACTATTACTGATAAAGAATATCAAGAGCCAACTATTGAAAAATATATTAAACCCTATCGAGAGCACATCAATAAAGAATTAGACAGTGTCTTAGCCTACTGTCCGGAAACTTTGGACAAAAGTAGTGGGAAATGGCAAACTACTATTGGCAATTTGATGGCAGATGCCACTATGCAAAGAGGAAATATGGTTTTTAAAGCAAGAGAAAAAAAGACTATTGATTTGTGTATACTCAACCACGGAGGAATCCGGTCTATACTGCCCAAGGGAAATGTTACAACTAGAACTGCCTATGAAATAATGCCATTTGAAAATAGTCTTGTAGTTATAGCGTTAAAAGGAGAACAGATTTTTGAATTGGTCGATTATTTTATCGCCACAAAAAAACCACATCCTTTATCGGGAATCACCTTTACAATTAGTAAGGACAATGTTGCTAAAAACATAGTAGTTGAGGGAAAGCCGGTTGAAAAAGAAACTTTATATTATGTTGCAACCAATGATTATTTATCTAATGGAGGCGACAATATGAATTTCTTTAAAAA
>CAMDGJ010000077.1 GCA_945897545.1 Flavobacterium psychrophilum | reverse complement strand
CAAAAGTTTTATTGACCAATACAAACGCACTTTTAAAGACATTGTCAAAACGCCTTATTTCTAAGTTTTTTTTCAAGATTTTAGAGGTAAGCCTATGAAAAAGTTTCCTTATATCGTTTTTTATACAATCGACGAAAGTCTAAAAACTATTATCATTAAAGCAGTATTTCATACTGCTCAAGATCCAAACAAATATCCTGTTATATAAACGTAAATTATACAATTTATAGAATTTGGGAATTCGCGGTAAATTTTTAGTGCATGAAATTAAAATCCCTGTTGGTTTACCTATTATTCAACTTCGCTTTTTCCTTTATAATATCGCTAATTTTTCGGTTTTCGATTTTACTTTCGAGCCAAGAAATGATGTCTAGGTAGAGGAATGCTCTTTTTTCGTAGGTGTTTTTTTCTAATTCAACAAAACGTTCTTTAACCTTGATAAATTCTTTTTTGATGTCACTTGGATAAATGGTACTTAATTTTTTCAAAAAGCGAATGATTTCCTTCTGTACTTCATGCAAATCATTCATTTTTATTAAAAATTTGTACGTGCTAACCAATTGATTTTCGATATTGAAATCTTTCCCAGATTCGTAATGCGAAATCAAGCATAACAATCGGGCGAAACATGCCAGATCTTCTCGAACATATAAGTTTTTGTTGTTGATTATTTTTTCAAGATAAAATACACATTCGTTGTGTTTTTCGTTACCAAAATAAATACAAGCAATTTTATAGTAAAATAACATTTCGTGGTGCTCATCGAGATGCTCGTTGTGCAACTTTATCTTATCTAAAACTGCGGGGATCAAGTATTCAGCTTCGGCAAAAGTACCTTCTAAAATGTGATAATTTAGTTTGTTGTTATATAAATATAGAAACGACAAAGAAGCGATATTATCATTCACTGGAAAGCGGGAATCGTTGATAGTTTCTTCTAATAATGCTAAATAGCGTTTAAAATTAGACTTGTATTTCAACATAAACAACGATTCTAAAAGATAATGGTTTCCTTTCAAGAAAAATACCGGATTCAGGAAAATCATGTTTTCATTGTTGTAGAAAAGAGTCACCCATTTGTGCGAATACTTATAACAAGCCAAAAAATCCTGAACCAAGAAACTATGCCAAAGATTGGCATTGTAAAACCAGTATCTCTCCCTGAATCCAAACTTTTTTTCGTCAAATCTCGAAATGTGTTTCTTGAAATAATCGTCGATGTATTTGTGTTCTTCATCGCTTTTTACATAACCGGTTTTTAGCATAATACCATACAATTGCAACGAGAGATTTGATAATTTGCTAGATATGGTATTTTTGTAATTTAGTTCTTTGGCTTGAATGACTAACTCATCAGCCCGACCTTGAATACTGCGGGTTATGTATTGTGATTCGATTAGTTTTTCGAATTCAACAATCTCATAAGCCATATATTTTTCGTCATTTTCCATAGCAATTTGCTTGGTTTTATCCAAAATTTTCAAGCTTTGTTTGTACAAGCCTTTATTGTACAAAATAGTTGCAAAATCAATTTGTTCTCGAAGTTGATACCGAATGTTTTGGCTAGGAATATTTAGTCGAATACTAACTAATATTTGTTTGTATAAATAAGATTTTAGATTGGATAATTGGACTTTCTTGATGATGCCACTTTTCAAAATTACTTTCTCATCATAGCCTTCAGATTTGTCCAAAATATTGAACAATTCGATGAACTTTGTATTGGAACTAGTTTCGAGCCTACTGGCAAAAATCTTGAATTGTCTTTTTTCGGATTTTGTAAGTGATTTTATTAATACAAATAAGGAATCTTTTTGATGGTTAGCCATTGTAAAATATAGTAATGTAACTATTTGTTTTTCAGTTATTTATAAAGTTTTTATTCGCTTTATATACAGTATAATTAATAAAAATGAGTTTTATATTAAAGTATTCAAATCTATTTTTGTTTTAAGGTGTGAAATTACATTAAATATTTTAAAATGAATATAGAGAAAGTCCAAATTTTTGATACTACTTTAAGAGACGGCGAACAAGTCCCGGGATGTAAATTAGATACCAATCAAAAACTCGTTATTGCCAGTCGATTAGACGAAATGGGAGTTGATATTATTGAAGCGGGTTTTCCAGTTTCAAGTCCAGGTGATTTTTTATCCGTTTCCGAAATAGGAAAGATTGTTAAAAACGCCACTGTTTGCGGACTTACAAGAGCGGTAAAAAACGATATTGATGTTGCTGCGGCTGCCTTGAAATACGCCAAAAAACCTCGAATTCATACCGGAATTGGAACATCAAATTCACACATAATTCACAAATTAAATACTACCAGAGAAGACATTATTGCCCGAGCAAAATATGCCGTTTCTTACGCAAAATCGTACGTTGAAGATGTCGAATTCTATGCGGAAGATGCAGGCAGAACCGACAATGATTTCTTAGCCAAAGTTTGTGAAGAAGTAATAAAATCAGGTGCTACGGTATTGAATATTCCCGATACAACAGGATATTGTTTGCCAGAAGAATATGGTGCTAAAATAAAATATCTTAAAGAAAACGTCAAAGGAATTGAAAACGTAATTCTCTCCTGCCACTGCCACAATGATTTAGGAATGGCAACTGCGAATTCAATTGCAGGGGTTATCAATGGCGCTAGACAAATAGAATGTACCATAAACGGAATAGGCGAAAGAGCAGGAAACACAGCACTTGAAGAAGTAGTAATGATTCTTCGACAACATCCATATTTGAATTTAGACACTAATATTAACGCTCGACAATTGAATGAAATGAGCCGGTTAGTTTCTGAAAGTATGGGAATGATTGTGCAACCAAACAAAGCTATTGTTGGTGCAAACGCTTTTTCACACAGTTCGGGTATACACCAAGACGGTGTGATTAAAAACCGAGAAACTTATGAAATTATGGATCCGTTAGACGTGGGCGTCAATGCATCCTCCATAATCTTGACTGCCAGAAGTGGAAGGGCAGCATTAGCCTACAGAGCCAAAAAAGTGGGTTACGAATTGACAAAAGTACAATTGGATATCGTTTATATTGAATTCTTAAGATTTGCCGATATTAAAAAAGAAGTGGTAGATAACGATATTCACCAAATTATTGAAGCTTGCAAAATAGAAAGTGAATTAATACGAAATTAGTCCAATCAAATTATAGTATTTTATAACAATGTACTTAAAAATAGCAGTACTTTCAGGAGATGGTATAGGTCCAGAGGTAACCTTTCAAGCAAAAAAAGCTTTGTACGCTATTAGTGTGGTTTACAATCACGAATTTGTTTTTGAAGATGCCTACATTGGCGCAATTGCAATAGAAAAAACAGGCAAACCGCTACCAGAACAGACCTTGAACTTGTGCAGAAACACAGATTCGATTTTGTTTGGAGCGATTGGTGATCCAAAATACGATAACGATCCTTATGCAAAAGTTCGTCCAGAACAAGGGCTCCTAAAACTTCGAAAAGAATTGGGTTTGTTTGTTAATATTAGACCTATAAAAGCCTATCCTAAATTGATGGATTCCTCTCCTATTAAAAAAGAAGTATTAAAAGGAACCGATTTCATAGTGTATAGAGAATTAAATGGAGGAATGTATTTTGGAGAAAAAACGGCAAATGACGAAGGAACTTATGCTTCGGATTTATGCGAATACAACAAGGATGAGATTGCAAAAATCACTCATGTAGCTTTTAAAGCTGCTCAATCTAGACGCAATAAAGTGACCTTGGTAGATAAAGCAAATGTGATGGAAACTTCGCGCTTATGGCGAAAAGTAGTTTCGGAAATTGCACAAGAATATCCAGACGTAACTTTGGAATGTTTGTATGTTGATAATGCAGCAATGCAAATTATTTTGAACCCAAGACAGTTTGATATTTTACTAACTGATAATTTATTTGGAGATATTTTATCAGATGAAGCCAGTGTTATTTCGGGTTCTAAAGGATTAATGTCATCGGCTTCGCTGGGAGAACAACATTCTCTTTTTGAACCAATTCACGGTTGTTATACTGACGCAAAAGGGAAAAACATAGCAAATCCAATAGCATCAATCCTTTCGGTAGCCTTGATGTTGGAACATTTTGGACTTTCAACAGAATCCAAAAAAGTTATTGACGCGGTAGAAAAAGCAATCTTGACTAATGTTGTTACGGTCGATTTAAAAGTAGATTCCCAGTTTGGAACCAATGAAGTTGGAGATTTTATTGCCAATTACATTTTAAATGAAGGCGATATGTATTTCAAAAAAGATTTTGTCCAAATAGGACAATCAACAATAGTATAATTATATAAAATAAAACGTTTTAGGTCAAAAATGCCCCAAAAAAATTAACAAAAAAAAATGGAATTAAATAAATACAGCAAAACCATAACCCAAGACGTTACGCAACCGGCAGCACAAGCAATGCTATATGGAATTGGTTTAACTGAAGATGATTTGAAGAAGGCACAAGTGGGAATTGTAAGTATGGGATACGAAGGGAATACCTGCAATATGCACTTGAATGATTTGGCTAAAGATGTCAAAAAAGGGGTTTGGAATGCTGATTTAGTGGGATTGATTTTCAATACCATTGGCGTAAGCGATGGAATATCAAATGGTACGGAAGGTATGCGTTTTTCATTGGTTTCGCGTGATGTAATTGCCGATTCCATAGAAACGGTTATGGGAGCACAATGGTATGATGGCTTGATTGCCATTCCTGGTTGCGACAAAAATATGCCGGGAGCATTAATTGCCATGGGAAGAGTTAATCGCCCCGCATTGATGGTTTATGGAGGCACAATAAATTCCGGACGTTGGAAAGGTGAACATCTTAATATAGTATCTGCTTTTGAAGCTTTGGGGAAAAAATTCAATAATGCGATTTCTGATGAAGATTACAAAGGAGTTATCAAAAATTCTTGTCCAGGTCCAGGCGCTTGTGGCGGAATGTACACTGCAAATACAATGGCGTCTGCAATTGAAGCATTGGGAATGAGTTTACCTTATAGTTCATCAAATCCTGCTGTAAGTCAAGACAAACTAAAAGAATGCGAAGATGCTGGAAAGGCTATTCGTATTTTATTAGAAAAAGATATTAAGCCAAAAGATATTATGACTCGTAAGGCTTTTGAAAATGCGATCACAATTGTAGCCGTTTTAGCTGGTTCAACAAATGCGGTTATGCACTTAATTGCGATGGCACATTCAGTAGACATTGAAATAACATTAGACGATTTTCAAGCTATTAGCGATAAAACTCCAGTTTTGGCCGATTTAAAACCGAGTGGAAAATTCATGATGGAAGATTTGCACGCAGTTGGAGGAATTCCTGCATTAATGAAATATTTATTAAAAGAAGGCTATATCTACGGAGATTGTATGACTGTAACCGGTAAAACAATTGCCGAAAATTTAGAATCTGTACCAGATTTAAATGAAGGTCAAGAGATTGTTTATGACATTAAAAATGCATTAAAATCTTCTGGAAACATTCAAGTATTATACGGAAATTTAGCTTCAGAAGGTTGCGTTGCAAAAATTAGTGGCAAAGAAGGTGAATATTTTGAAGGAACAGCAGTTGTTTTCGAAAGCGAATTCGAAGTTATTCCCGGTCTTGAAAAAGGGATGATTAAACCAGGCGATGTTGTGGTCATAAGATATTGCGGACCAAAAGGAGGGCCTGGTATGCCAGAAATGCTAAAACCAACTTCTGCCATTATGGGTGCTGGTTTAGGAGATAAAGTGGCTTTGATTACCGATGGAAGATTTTCAGGAGGTTCACACGGATTTGTGGTAGGACACATTGCTCCAGAAGCTTATGATGGAGGTGGAATAGCACTAATCAAAAATGGCGATATTATTACTATTGATGCTGTAAAGAACACCATCAATTTAAAAATTTCCAATACAGAATATGCTGAAAGATTGGCTAATTGGGTGCAACCTGATTTAAAAGTATCCAAAGGAGTATTACTTAAATATGCAAGATCGGTTTCGAGCGCCTCTACTGGATGTGTAACGGACAAGTAAATTTCAAATAAATCAAGGCCAATAGCAATAGCAAAATGGCATTCGCTTAAAAATATAAAATGGAAAATAAAAAAATATCAGGCGCAGAGGCCGTTATTAGATGTTTACTAGAAGAAGGGGTAGACTTAATTTATGGCTATCCAGGTGGTGCCATAATGCCTGTTTATGACGAATTATATAAATTTAAAGAAGAGTTACATCACGTTTTAGTGCGACACGAACAAGGTGCGACTCACGCAGCTCAAGGGTATGCTAGAGCCACAGGTAAAGTGGGTGTTGCGATTGCGACTTCTGGTCCTGGCGCAACCAATCTTGTTACCGGAATTGCCGATGCTCAAATCGATTCTACTCCTATGGTTTGTATCACTGGTCAAGTAGGCAAACATTTATTGGGCTCTGATGCTTTTCAGGAAACGGATATTATCGGGATTTCAACTCCGGTAACCAAATGGAATTATCAAATTACCGAAGCTTCCGAAATACCTGAAATTATGGCTAAAGCTTTTTATATTGCAAAATCTGGTCGTCCAGGACCTGTTTTGATTGACATCACAAAAAACGCCCAATTTGATGAATTGGAATACAGTTATAAAAAATGCACTGGAATTAGAAGTTACAATCCAAAACCAACACTTAATCTTGAAAAAGTACAAGAAGCTGCGGATTTAATTAATAGTGCCAAGAAACCATACATCATTTATGGTCAAGGAATTATTCTTGGTGAAGCGGAAGCCGAATTAAAAGCATTAGTCGAAAAATCAGGAATACCTGCTGCTTGGACTATTTTAGGGCTTTCAGCAATGCCTACTGATCATCCACTAAACGTTGGAATGCTTGGAATGCACGGTAATTATGGTCCAAATGTATTAACAAACGAATGCGATGTATTGATTGCACTTGGAATGCGTTTTGATGACCGTGTAACAGGAAATTTAGCCACTTATGCCAAACAAGCCAAAGTAATTCACTTTGAAATTGATCCAGCCGAAGTAGATAAAAACGTGAAAACAACAGTCGCTGTATTGGCAAATGTAAAAGAAGCATTGAATGCTTTGATTCCATTAATCGACAAAAAATCGCACGAATCTTGGCACAACGAGTTCAAGGAAAAATACAAGATTGAATTGGAAGCCGTTATAAATGAAGAGTTGGCCCCAACAAACAATAGAGGGATTTCTATGGGAGAAACCATAGAAATGATAAACAAACACTCTAACGGAGACGCAATAATAGTTTCTGATGTTGGACAGCACCAAATGTTTGCCTGTCGCTATGCCAAATTCAATTCAACCAAAAGCAACATTACTTCCGGTGGATTGGGAACAATGGGATTCGCATTACCAGCAGCTATTGGTGCCAAAATGGGAATGCCAAATCGTGAAGTTGTCGCCATCATTGGAGATGGAGGTTTTCAAATGAACATACAAGAATTGGGAACCATTTTTCAATCTAAAGTTCCGGTAAAAATTGTGGTGCTTAACAATGAATTTTTAGGAATGGTGCGTCAATGGCAAGAATTATTTTTTGACAATCGCTATGCCTCAACAGTTATGGTCAATCCTAACTTTTGTGCAATTGCAGAGGGTTATTATATTAAATCAAGAAAAGTTACTAAAAGAGTAGACTTGGATGAAGCTGTTGCCGAAATGCTCGCTTCAAAAGATTCCTATTTCCTTGAAGTTATGGTAGAGAAAGAAAATAACGTATTCCCAATGATTCCAACAGGAGCATCTGTTGCTGATATTCGATTAAGCTAATATTATGGAAAATAAAACATTCACCATTTCTGTGTATTCAGAAAACAACGTTGGCCTTTTGAATAGAATTTCAGGAATATTCTTAAAGCGCCACATCAATATTTTGAGTCTAAATGTATCCGAATCGGAAATCGAGAATGTTTCTCGTTTCATTATTGTGGTAAATACAACCGAAAAATGGGTTCAAAACATAGTAGGTCAAATCGAGAAGCAAATCGAAGTTATCAAGGCTTTTTATCATGTTGATGAAGAAACCATCTTTCTCGAAAGTGCTTTATTTAAAATAGAATCGAGCTTGTTATTCGATGAAAGACAAATCCAGAACATTATTAAGGAAAGTCACTCTGAAATCGTTACGGTTTCCCGCGACTTTTTTGTGATTTCAAAATCTGGAAAACGCACCGAAATCAACGATTTATATAATAAATTGAAACCTTTCGGAATTATGCAGTTTGTTCGTTCTGGAAGAATATCAGTTTCCAAAGAAAAAATGGAAGTCACCTCTTTATTAGAAGAACTTAAATAGTATTCAGTGTTCAGTTGCGGTTATCGCAATGAACTTACAGAAGTACAACTCTTTAAATCATTAAATTATAAATTTTTACAATTATTAAATACAAAAAAATGGCAAATTATTTCAATTCATTACCACTTAGATTACAATTAGAACAATTAGGCGTTTGCGAATTCATGGATCAATCCGAATTTGCAGATGGAATAGGCGCCCTTAAAGGAAAAAAAGTAGTTATCGTAGGTTGCGGTGCTCAAGGGTTAAACCAAGGTTTGAACATGAGAGATTCAGGCCTAGATATTTCTTATACTTTGCGTGCCGAGGCGATTGCCCAAAAAAGAGCTTCTTACATGAATGCTGCCGACAATGGTTTCAAAGTGGGAACTTATGAGGAATTAATTCCTACAGCGGATTTGGTTTGCAACCTTACACCAGACAAACAACATACTGCAGTAGTTACGGCTATCATGCCTTTAATGAAAGAAGGATCTACATTAGCCTATTCTCACGGCTTTAACATTGTGGAAGAAGGTATGCAAATCCGTAAAGACATTACGGTTATTATGTGTGCTCCAAAATGTCCAGGATCTGAAGTTCGTGAAGAATACAAAAGAGGTTTTGGTGTACCCACTTTGATTGCGGTTCACCCTGAAAATGATCCAAATGGAGTTGGGTTAGCCCAAGCCAAAGCGTATGCGGTAGCAACTGGGGGAAATAGAGCGGGCGTTTTACGTTCGTCGTTTGTTGCCGAAGTAAAATCAGATTTAATGGGAGAGCAAACTATACTTTGCGGAATGTTGCAAACCGGTTCCATCTTGTGTTTTGACAAAATGGTCGAAAAAGGAATCGAACCTGCTTATGCTTCAAAATTAATTCAGTACGGTTGGGAAACTATTACCGAAGCCTTGAAACACGGTGGAATCACCAATATGATGGATCGTTTGAACAATCCTTCTAAAATTGAAGCTTTCGAAATTGCAGAAGAATTAAAAGATATTATGCGTCCCTTGTTCCAAAAACATCAAGATGATATTATTTCTGGAGAATTCTCAAAAAACATGATGATTGACTGGGCTAACAATGATGCCAATTTATTGACTTGGAGAGCTGCAACTGAAGAAACGAACTTCGAGAAAACGGCTCCAACAGCAGCCCATATTTCTGAACAAGAATATTTTGATAATGGCGTTTTGATGATTGCCATGGTAAAAGCAGGTGTGGAATTAGCTTTCGAAACCATGACTGAATCAGGAATCATTGAAGAATCTGCTTACTACGAATCATTACACGAATTGCCCTTGATTGCCAACACCATTGCAAGAAAAAAATTATTCGAAATGAACCGCGTAATTTCTGATACTGCTGAATACGGATGTTATCTATTCGATCATGCTTGCAAGCCTTTATTGACAAATTTTATGAAAACGGTAGAAACTAAAATAATTGGAAAACCATTTTCGACTTCAAATGGAGTAGACAATGCGGTTCTTATCGCAGTAAACAAAGAAATTCGTCAACATCCTATCGAAGAAATAGGAGCTTGGTTGAGAGAATCAATGACTGCAATGAAAAAAATTGGATAATTACAATATTCTCACTCACTATTTAGGAGTGCTGGAATTTTTGATTTTCCATTGTTTAAGAATCCGTCTCATAACTGAGGCGGTTTTTTTATGCGGTACCTAATTTGTTTTACAACATAATTCCAGTGAAAGTCTGGTTCGGGTGGTTGAATACTAAACCACTATTACCCCTGCTAGCGCGAGCGTCACGCTCGTGACAACACTCTTACGGGCACGAGCTAGAAGCTCGCGCCAGCATTAGAAGTTGACCGCACGCTCAGATATACAAACACTTTTTGTTATGGAGCAAAAAACAAGCTAGTAATTTATAATTTCTGCGATTGTTTGTGATGGAAGAAAGGGACTAATCCAATCATTTGAAAATATACCTGTTCAAATGTGTCAGTTCCACCAATCTGCAATTATAAGGCGATATTTGACCAAAAATCCAAAATTAAAAGCATCACAGGAATTAATGAATGTTGTTGATTTAATGACTATTACAGACAAAGAATCGTTTATTGGAGCATTAGGATTATGGTATAAAAAGTGGGAAGGTTTTTTAAAAGAACGGACTATAAACCCTGTTACTAATAAAAGCGCATACACGCATAAAAAATTAAGAAGTGCTTACAATAGTTTGAAAAACAACTTGCCATGGATCTTTACTTGGTATGATAATTATGAGCTAGAAATTCCAAATACAACCAATACAATTGATGGACATTTTTCAGACCTAAAAAATAAATTGAGAAATCATAATGGACTTTCGCTAGAGAGAAAGAAGAAGTTTATTAATGAGTTTTTAAAGGCATAAAGCTCTCTAAAAATATCAAAGGAAACCAATTTAGTTTCCTTTGATTGACATTTTTGTCGAGCATCAAATATATCCCTATCAAGTTGCTCTCCAGCAGAGCTTGGTTCCGTTTTTATTTGACAAAACAAATATCTTAAATATGTTAATCAATCACAAAAACAAATTAAAAATAGAGCCTAAAAAATGTCCACTCGAATGAAAGAACAAAAAAATAGCCTAATTTTTGTCCATTACACCTAATTTTATAAAAAACACCAAAGCTCCTAGCCTTTAAAAGGTTAGGAGCTTTTTACTTATGCAAATTAATCAACTTTAGGGTCACGGAATATAATTCTCATTCCGTGCTATCGCTTAGGAGAGATTTATTGTATATAAGAGTTATAGCATACTACTATTTACAAAAATGTAAATCCAATTTTTTTGTTTAATCCCAACTCAAAAAGTCGGATTAAAGTCGAAAGTTGAATATTTCCTTTTCCGTTTTCAATTCTTGAAATGTAACTTTTTTTAGTTCCCGTTTTTTCCGCCAATTGTTCTTGCGTAATTTTGGCTTCTTTTCTGGCATATTTTAGCATTTCACTTATGATAAACATTTGTGAGTTCTCTTCATATTTATTTCTGCTCTCCGTTCCAATTTTTCCGTGTTCCACCTCGATTAGTTGATCAAAACTACTTATATTGTTATAATTCTTCATAATCCTAATTTTTTGTTTTCAAAATATTCATGTTTTAATTTCATCGCTTTTTCCAATTCATTATTTGGCATTTTTTGTGTCTTTTTCTGAAACCCGTTGAATAGAACGACCAGATTTCCTTTATCAAAGCAGCAGAATATTCTATAAATATTCGACTGATATTCAATTCTTATTTCATAAAGTCCATCTGTCCCTGTTAAATGTTTTAAGAATTTTTCAGGAACTTTTTCAACTTGTTTAATAAGTTCTAAAACATACTTTATCTTGTCT
>CAMDGJ010000076.1 GCA_945897545.1 Flavobacterium psychrophilum | reverse complement strand
CAAAAATTACAATTTTCCAATTGAATATAGATTGTGACATAGCATAAACACTTCCCACTATTATTCCAGATACAGATAAAGGTAAGGTTCTTAAACGTGCGGCTTGAATCCAATGTTTCATTTCAGGTTTTGGGTGTTGGGTTGTAAGTTATAAGTTGTGGGTTGTAAGTTATGGGTTATGGGTTATGAGTTTTGTGTTATGTGTTGCGCGTTATGAATGCTATAACGTAAAACTTCTAACTTCCCACTTCGTAACTTGTACATCGTATTTCCCACTTATAACTTATTACTTCTCTATGGCAGCCATTTCTTTTCAAAATTTGGTTTTCGTTTTTCTAGGAACGCATTTCTGCCTTCTTTTGCTTCTTCGGTCATATAGGCAAGTCTGGTCGCTTCACCAGCAAATACTTGTTGGCCCACCATTCCGTCATCCGTTAAATTCATTGCGAATTTTAACATTTTGATGGATGTTGGTGATTTTTGCAAAATTTCTTGCGCCCATTCAAATGCTGTCTCTTCCAGTTCTGCATGTGGAATCACAGCATTGACCATTCCCATATCGAGTGCCTCTTGAGCAGAATAATTTCTACCCAGAAAAAAAATCTCACGTGCTTTTTTCTGTCCCACCATTTTGGCTAAATAAGCCGAGCCATAACCACCGTCAAAACTAGTCACATCGGCATCGGTTTGTTTAAAAATGGCGTGTTCTTTACTTGCCAGAGTCAAATCGCAAACAACATGTAAACTATGTCCTCCGCCAACAGCCCAACCGGGAACCACAGCGATCACGACTTTAGGCATAAATCGAATCAATCGCTGAACTTCAAGAATATTAAGGCGATGTTGCCCATCTTCTCCCACATAACCTTGGTGTCCACGTGCATTTTGATCGCCACCAGAACAAAAAGAATAAACACCATCTTTTGTTGACGGCCCTTCAGCCGAAAGCAAAACCACGCCTATCGAACTGTCTTCCTGTGCATCGTAAAAAGCTTGGTAGAGTTCTGAGGTGGTTTTGGGACGAAAAGCATTGCGCACATTAGGTCTGTTGAACGCTATTCTGGCAACACCATTGCATTTCTTATAGGTGATGTCTTCATATTCTTTGACGGTAATCCAATCCATTAGATTCTGTTTTAAATTTTATATTGTAAAATTAAATCATTTTTTAGATATTCTACTATTCTATTTTGGCAATGCCAAAAGTAATTGACTTTATTTTAAATTTCATAAGAAAAGGAAAGCGTTACACCTTCCTTTCATTAATTAATATGATTTCGAATTTACTCCTGCACCAAATAAATTCCATCTTCTTTAATCTCAATTAATTTTTCTTTGTACAAAGCGCCAATGGCTTTCTTAAAGGTTTTTTTGCTCATTTTCAAGACTGTTTTAATGTCTTCGGGATGGGAATTGTCCGTTAATCGTAAAAAACCACGACTGGCGCGCAATTCGTCAAGGATTTTATCCGCATTGGGTTCGATGCTTTGGTAACCTTGAATTTGTAGGGCAACATCTATTTTATTATCGGGACGGATGGTTTTGATGTAACCACGCATTCTGTCGCCTGTTCGAATGGCATCATCATAAACCTCATCTTTATACATCAAGCCTTTGTGTTGCTCGTTGATGATGACATTGATTCCGAGTTCTGTGATATGAGAAACGATTAAATCTACTTCTTCGCCTTTTTCAACTGTGAGCGTATCGTTCTTCAAAAACTGATTGGTTTTGCTAGACGCTACCAGTCGTTTGGTTTTTTCGTCCATATAAAGGTGCACCAAATAGCGTTTTCCTTTTTCCATTGGGCGTGCCTGTTCTTTGAACGGAACGAGGATGTCTTTCTCCATTCCCCAATCCATAAAAGCCCCCACTTGGTTGACATAATTCACACGCAAAAGCGCAAACTCGTTCAATAAAATATAAGGTTCGAGTGTGGTAGCTACGGGACGTTCTTCGTGGTCTAAATAGACAAAAACGATAAGCTCCTCGCCTATTTCCCAATCGTTAGGCACGTATTTGTTAGGTAAAAGGATGTCGTGAATTCCTTCGGGATCTTTTTCGGGCTTTCCTAAAAACAATCCTACTTTAGTATCGCGTAATATGGTGAGCGTGTTGTATTTTCCTATTTCAATCATTATTGCTTGTATTTTCTAAAGTGCAAAGATACAAAGATTGAAAGCATTTATTTAGTCAGTGATGTTGCTTGTAAAAAAAGGAGGTCAAAAATTACAGAGATTTATACATAATAAAGTTCCTCGAGATAGATTCCCAGCGATAGAAAAAAAAATAGCCGCAGATTCACAGATTTTTATTTTTTTTAAAATCTGTGAATCTGCGGCAAAAAAAGGGTAAATTCGAGGCTGAAAATTTTAAATAAGAATGCTTTATTATTTAGTAATTATTTTTTTATAAAAAGAGTTACCATTCCAATCGATATGTAAGATATATATCGAATCAGTCGCTAATTGCTCGTATTGCAATTGCAATTCTTGTCCCTGCATTTTATAACTAGCACTTTTAACTAAAGCACCATTCATTGACAGCAACGAGACATTCATATAATCATTGGATATTCGTGGCAACCGAATCGTCATCTTTCCATCGGGACAAGGATTTGGATAGACTAAAATATCCTGGTATTGTGCTGCATCAAAATCAATGGTACTAAAAAGCACCTTATCGAATATGGGTAGTTTTGCAAAATTAGTTCCTAATACTTGTGTTACTTCGGCTTCGGTCATACATAGCCAGTCTTGCATCACTGAGGAATACAATTGGCGATAATCAAACTGCATTGGCACTTGATCGCTAACCGTCGCGTTTATCGGTAAATTAGGTGATACCCCAATCATTCCTGCGACCGGATATTGTGTTCCCGCTACTGCGGTAGGACCGGTGTTTAAAGCAGAACCAAAGAAAATAACGGGAGCTGCCGAACCGTGATCGGTGCCAAAACTAGCATTGCTTTTTATACGTCTCCCGAACTCGCTAAAAATCATTCCTGCTACTTTACCATCTTTCCCCATTAGTTCTAAATCTTTCTGAAATGCACCAATCGCCTGAGAAAGTAGTGTTAAATTAGCAGCCTGAGAACCTACAGTTTTATCGGCTGTAGTTACTTGGCTCTCGTGCGTATCGTGTGTATTGGGATGATTGACAATATATACTGCTGTCTTTAAGCCACCATTAATCAGTCTAGCTACAATTTTTAGTTGATCGGCTAATTTGTTAGTGGCGGGATAGGTTACAGCATTGCTCAAAGGCAGGTTATAAGCCTTTTGAATAGTCGATCTATACACATTACTTTGGTCTTTCATCAGCCTCAAGAAAGTTAATTCTTGACCATAGTCGTTATCCGGGGCAGGATCTGTTATAGAATTAATTACATTCAATAACGAGTTTGGGTCCGTCACACTATAGCCTATATTTATATTTTGCCCTTGTAAAATAAAAGGTAAGGTAGAGCCTATTTGTATGGCCAATGGATCGGGCATTTCGGATGTAGGATACCCGTCAGGGAAATTTGGATATTTAATATCTAAGGCTCTCCCTAACCATCCGCTATCTAGTGATTGCATACTTCCGGAGCCTGTAAACCAAATATCAGTAGCTCTAAAGTGGCTTAAATTTGGACTTGGATAAGACACTCCTTGTACAATCATCAGTTTACCATCGTTGTATAATCCTTGCATATCTTGCATTGCGGGATGCAAACCGGTGGTCAAATTATTATTTAATGGAAGTACTTGTGCGTTATTCATCAATATATTAGATCTTGCATTAACAAGATTAGTCCATTTGTCTAAAGGAAAAACGGTATTCAAACCATCATTTCCTCCATTTTGTTGAATAATTACTAATATTCGTCCGCAGTTGACAGCTGCAAGAGCCATTTTTTCTAAAGAAGTATTCTCGATTTTCGATGATGCCATTGCGGGAATTCCGCTAAACATTAAAGGAATCGAAGCTGCTGCGGTTGTTTTTATAAAATCTCTTCTTTCCATAAGCTGATGTTTATTGTTTTTTATCGGTCATCGCTGTCTGCCGACAGTCAGGTGTAATTGCTTCGCCTATTTGCTTACGCTTGGGCCGCGATCATTATTAGTGTTTATCTCATCGGTTACTATTTTTTTTGTATTCGATGACCCGAGCTTGCGAACTGGGGAAGCATTTTCAATTGCGACCAATTATCGGTTATGCTCATTTTATAAAAGTTATGTTTTAAGAAATTAAGATTTGTATGGGCATCAAAAGCAAATAATAGCTGTGCAAAAAGACAATTCACTACTTACATTAATTGGTATTCAGCAAGTTGCGTAATGGTAAGTAACAAACTCTTCAATCTTGTTTTAACGGTATTGGTAAAAGTAGTATTCGAAGGATTGCTGGTATAATTATTCCAAGCCGTAGTCCAGTACATATTATCCGTTTGATTGGACAATAAATTTTGGATTTTCAATCTGTTTTTGACTGAAGTACTCAGGTCAATGGGCAATAAATATTTGACACATTGCTCGACTAGTAGCTCTGGATCAATACAAATTTTATTTGAAAACTGCTTTACCCAAGCAATGACATCCACTTCAATCCTCGTGGTTAAATCATTGTAGGTCCTATTATAACCATTAAAAATACTGGTCAAAAAACTAAACCTTCTTTGTGTTGTGGTTGAGTTAATCCAATATTCGTGAAAGGACGGTTGTTGATAGAAAGAATTCCATCCTGAAACAGTTGGAATTGCTCCCATTGCTTGCTCCATAGGATACAAAAAAGAGCTATTAAAATCATTCCAAATACCATATTGCGCATTGTGATTTGAAGCGTCAGCAACTGTTGTATTAATATTAAAAGTCCTGATAGAGCCTAACACGAGATCAAAAGGAGCTTTTATATAAGCGCCTCTATTGGCCATATCATAAAAATGTTGGCTTTTGAAAAGGGTATTCAAAACGGGTAAAATATTCCAATTGTTAGCTACAAAAACTTGAGCCAATGGTGTGATGACATTCGCTTCAATATTGGCATCAATATCATAATAAACAAAGAAACGATAAAGACGACGGCAAATGTATTCTGACACTACAACCGATTTTGAAAAAATCATATCTACAAAAGCGTCTAATTCAGTTGCTCCTGTTCCGATTATTACCGTATTATTAAAAAAACTAGAAAAGGTTTTAGTCGATTTATCGTGTAAAGTATCATCGTAAGTAGTGGTCGTAGGCGTTGCATTTAGATTCTTTACCCTCCAACCAGTAAGTACTTTGGCAGCTTGAACTACATCTTCTTGAGTATATAAACTTAAAGGATCTTTACCTAAAGTAAATAATTCCATTACCTCTCTTGCAAAATTCTCGTCTGGAGCATTTTTAGAATTGGTTTGGTTATTCAAATAATACATCATAGCGGGTTGAGTAGCCATATTTCGTATTAAAATTTTGAAATTACCCATACAATTTGCTCTAAAATATTTCATATAATCATAGCATATTCTGGCTGAATTATTTGCACAAAACGAGTTTTGAGAATTTCTCACGCTAGTAAAATCTATTGGAATAAAATGGTACAAAAACATGCTCATTTTTTCACGAATATTTAACTCCTGATTCAGGGCTAAGCTGAGATTCCACGACGCTAAACCTATAGTTCTATTTGAATTTGTAATACCACCGGCTGATCCTGTAAAAACATTCTGAGTCCAATCACTTCCATAAGGAAGATTATTTTCGTCTGCAGCGGTAGGTTGATAATAATTTACGGGCGGACTTGGAGCAGTATTGGTGAAATTTAACAGCGCAGTAACAGAAGCTGCCATACCAAGATTTACAAAGGAATCGGCATCTACTTTTTTAAAACCAAATTGAGTTCGCCTCAATAGATAAGAAGCTTCGCTGATAGTCCAAGCACCAAAATACGGACCCAAGCCGCTATTTACGGGGCCAACTCTCGCAATTTCAGATGTAGCGTATCGTCGAGTAGAATAATTTTTACGACGGTATTTTTCGAATAAGGGGTCTACTACATTTAAATTCCTCGCTATCAATATCTTAATAAGACTTCTACGTGTGTATTGAGCAGCCATAAAAGAAGTTTTCACTAAGTTATGCTAGTAGTCTTAAGACATTATAAAAAATCGATGAACGAACAAAATTATCGATATACAGCAGAATATTCTATTAAAAATAATAATTAATTTTGTAAAACTCTGATTTCCAGGTATGTATATTAATTAAATAATTTTAATACTACACTTGAAGGACTAACTGTAAACTAATTAAAATTTTAAACCAACTCCATAAAATACTGCAACAATATTTTGCCGTTATCTCTAGTTGGTGTAAAAATTTCTAGAATACCTGGTTTTTCATTTTGAATGTACAGCGCTGTCAAACTAGTGGACAAACTTGTTTGATCACTTGCAATATGATAGTCAAAACCATACATTTTCGCCAATGATTCGGCAGTCAAGCAGTGCGAAGTTTCGAAAAAAGTATTAAAAACCGGGGTTTCTTCGTGCCCAGGCAAAATCCTGAAGATACCTCCACCGCCATTGTTGATTAAAATAATCTTGAAGTTTTTTGGGATATGGTCGTTCCACAACCCATTGCTGTCGTATAAAAAACTAACATCACCTGTGATTAAAACCGCCTGTTTACTATTGGCGACAGCCGCGCCAATAGCAGTTGAAGTACTACCATCGATTCCGCTAGTCCCTCTGTTACAAAATACTTGTATTGAGGGTTTTATTGCAATTAATTGGGCATATCTAATAGCAGAACTGTTGCTAATTTGCAGCATACAATCTTCGGGCAAACTAAACATTATTGTCTCAAACGCTTTAAAATCTGAAAAAGGAATTTTAGCCAAGTACTCGCTGTGTTTCCTTTTTCTCAAAACTGCAATTGCTTCAAATGCCGAACTATAATTGCTTTTTATTGGAATTGTAAAACGCAAGAATTGATTGAAAAATTGATTTGGATTCACTTTAAAATGCTTCGTCAAACACCCAAAAGTGTCATATCCTCTCAGCGTATCAATATGCCAATGATGTTCAGGCTTGTGTTTTCGTAATAATGCTTTTATCCTTTTAGAAACCACCATTCCGCCAAAAGTAATCAGTAGATCTGGTTGAAAACTCTTAAAATCTTTGGTCAAAAAAGGAGTAATTATAGAATCAATAGAATTCAAAAATGAGGGATGGTGCAAGTTCGAAGTCGTTTCAGTCATCACTACAACTGAAGTATCTTTGGCGAAAAAATCAATGCTATCCCCATCAATTGCGTCAGGTTTATTTTCACCAACAAGGATTAAAATTTTTTTTGATTTATTCCAAATATTCGTGTATTCAATGATTTCATCTACGGAAATCTTCTTTTGCTCTTTCGCGTAAGCCGAAATCGTAACATCAACATCGAGCTTGGAAACTGTTTGATACAAAGGTTCTTCAAAAGGGGCATTGATGTGAACCGGTCCCTTTTTTGTAAAAGCTTTATTAATCGCCTTGTTTATTTTCAAATCATTTTCGACAGATGCTTCTTGAGTTAAATTAGCATTATAAAGCGAATGGTTTTTAAAAACATTTTCCTGACGAATGGTTTGGCCGTCGCCAATATCAATCTTGCTTTGAGGTCTATCCGCAGAAATCACGATTAATGGAATCTGACTGTAAAAAGCTTCGGCAAAAGCGGGATAGTAATTTAATAATGCAGAACCAGATGTACAAACTAAAGCTGCGGGTATCATTGTTTGCTGAGCAATACCAAGTGCAAAAAAAGCAGCACAGCGCTCATCTGCAATGCTATAACAATTAAATTCCGGATTGCTAACAAATCCTATTGTCAAGGGAGCATTTCGAGATCCCGGTGAAATAATTATATTTTTAATTCCTTTGGCAAGACAAATTTGAATGATGCTTTGCGCTAAAGGTATTTTGGGATAAACCATTATGAAGTTAGAAATTAGAAGTTAGGAGTTAGAAGTTGTTGAAAACCTCATCGCAGCAAAGATACAAAGTTGCTCTACTTTTTACATAAGTATGTGATTGATTTTTCTTAATTTTGGACAAAATAGATTTGGAATGGAAATCAGAATAAGACCGGCAATTTTTGCAGATATTGATACAATATTGGAAATCGTCAATCACGAAATATTGCATGGTACATCCAATTATGATTATGAGCCACACGATTTTGAAGCTCAGAAATTATGGTTTGAAGATAAACAAGCAAAAAACTGGCCTATAATTGTAGCAGAATTTGAAAACGCAGCTATTGGATACGCCACTTATGGTCAATTTCGAGAGAAAATAGGTTATCAATACACGGTGGAACATTCTGTTTATGTTGCTGAAGAATTTATTGGTAAAGGAGTTGGAAAATTATTACTGGCAGCACTTATCAAATTGGCAAAAGAACAAGGTTTCCACAACATGATTGGAGCCATCGATGCAGAAAATAAGGCAAGTATCGCCTTTCACAAAAAATTTGGTTTCAAAGTTACGGGCACCATTCGGGAAGTAGGTTACAAATTTGATCATTGGCTAGATTTAGTCTTAATGCAATTGATTTTAGAGTAAAAGCTATTAATGCTAAAAAACTTAACTTCTCCAACTAGATCATAACTGCGTAAAAGAATCCTATCTTTGCACTTTTACAAATATTATGAGCTTTACCCTGCTTTCTTCGCCCTTACAAGGATTTACCGATTTTCGTTTTAGAAATGCCCAAAACAAGCTTTTTGGCGGAATCGACACTTTTTATTCTCCTTATATTCGGCTGAACGGAAAGCTAGAAATTAAGCCTTCGTATGAGCGAGACCTGCTCCCTGAAAACAATCTGGGTTTAAAAGTGATTCCGCAAGTAATCACAAATGATGCCGACGAGTTTTTATTTGTTGCTAAATATGTTCGTGAATTGGGATATAAAGAATTAAACTGGAATTTGGGTTGTCCGTATCCGATGGTTACCAAATCTGGAATGGGTTCGGGCTTGATCAGTAAGCCCGAAAAAATCAATCATATTCTGGAAAGAGCCCATTCTGAATCCGACATTATTGTGTCGATGAAAATGCGTTTGGGGTACGAAAACAGCGAAGAAATCCTGGATGTTTTGCCGATTTTAGATACCTACCCTATCAAGAATATTGCCATTCACGCCCGCATTGGCAAGCAGTTGTATAAAGGAGGCGTCAACCTCAATGCGTTCCAACTTTGTGTCGACAACACAAAACATAAATTGTATTATAACGGCGATATCACTTCCGTGAAAAAGTTTCACGAAATGCAAGAACGTTTCCCATCAATAGATCATTGGATGATCGGGCGAGGATTAATTTCGGATCCTTTTTTACCCAGTATGATAAAAAGCAATTCATTTGAATATCCTAAAAACAAAATGGAGTTGTTCCGTGAATTTCACGATACTTTATATGCTATTTATAGTGAATCTTTGTCTGGACAAACCCATATCTTATTGAAAATGTATCATTTATGGGAGTACTTTTCGGCTACTTTTTCAGATCCACACAAAGTATTGAAACAAATTAAAAAAGCGCAAAGTATCCGAAATTATGAAGCGGCTGTTGTGACAATTTTTAAAAATGAGAAAATTTAGTTTTGAAGAAGCGGACGCTGATGAAACGGATTGCTAAAGCAAAATAGCGATAAAAACGGATCAGAAAATAGCATAAAAAAAAGAGTTTGCAATGCAAACTGTTTTCAACTGATCACTAAAAACTGATTACTGATCACTAACTTCTTATCCAATTCACAATTTCTGGGTCTGTTGGCAAAGTTCTTGGAGAAATCACTTTTTCTAATTCTCCTTTTTCGTTCAAAAGATATTTTTGGAAATTCCAACCTACTTCTGAATCTTCCAATCCATTTTTGGATTTTTGAGTAAGGAATTTATAAACAGCACACATATCATCTCCTTTTACAGAAACTTTGTCCATCATCGGGAAGGTAACGCCATAATTGAGTTGACAAAAACTGGCAATTTCTTTATTAGTTCCAGGCTCTTGACCCGCAAAATTATTGGCTGGAAAGCCTACAATCACAAAACCTTTGGCAGCATATTCTTTATACAACGCTTCCAGTTCTTTGTATTGTGGCGTTAATCCACATTTTGAAGCGGTGTTTACAATCATTATTTTCTTGCCTTTTAATGACGCAAAATCAAATTGTTTTCCTGATAAATCCTCCACTTTGAATTGATAAATCGTTTGTTTTTCCATAATTACTTGGGGTTTGTTTTGTTTGCTCTGACCTTGACAACTCGTAAATAAGAAAAGTCCTAAGGCGTACATAAATAGGTTTTTCATAGAATTAAAAATTTTTATAAAATTAGTCAAAATGATTTTTACTTGGCTATTACAACTACTAAATTTTTATTAATCTTAAATCCAAGCGTTTTACCCAATTCAACAATAATACTAACAGCTCTTCATATGTAAAAAAATCTAATCGTCTGAACTGAAAGCTTTATTTGTTGTATTAAATCCTATTTATTGGTCTTATAATGTTTTTTATATTTTGGATAAGTAATAGCGCCAAATGCAGTTATAACCACCAACGAATACCAAATCCAATTTAAAGAATGTGCTTCACCACTTGCATAAGAATGTAATCCTACCAAGTGAAAATTGACTCCAAAATAGGTAAACAAAATAGACAAGAAGGCGAAAATACTCATTAAATTAAATATCCATTTTCCTCTCAAAGAAGGAACATAACGAGCGTGAATCACAAAAGCATAGACCATAATACTAATCAATGCCCAAGTTTCTTTTGGATCCCAACCCCAGTAACGACCCCAACTCTCATTAGCCCATTGACCGCCAAGAAAATTACCTATCGTTAACATGATCAACCCAATTGTTAAGGCCATTTCGTTGATGTATGTTATTTCCTTGATGTTTAAATTCATTTTTTCTTTGTTCTTTTCGGTGGTAAACAAAATAAGAATCAAAGAAACCACTCCCAAAATCATTCCCAAAGCAAACGGTCCGTAGCTCGCCACGATAATTGCCACGTGAATCATTAACCAATACGAGTTCAACACTGGTACTAAATTGCCAATTTCTGGATCTATCCAATTCATATATGCAGCAGTCAAAATCATAGCAGCCACAAAAGCAGAAGAAGCTACGGTAAGTTTAGATTTTCTATCGAAAGCCAAACCAAAAAACATCGTTGCCCAAGCTACATAAATGATTGATTCATAAGCATTACTCCAAGGTGCGTGACCCGAAATGTACCATCGTGCCATTAAGCCGCAAGTGTGCAAGGCAAAAAGTAATCCAACGATAACGTGCATTCCATTAACCAAATAATTCAACGATTTTCTTTCTTTAAAAATATTAAGAATCGTAAAAAGTAGCATTAATATGGAAGCATAGATGTACCAATACGGCAATTTTTTAAACACATCATATTTGTTATACAAGATTTCCGAAGTGATTTTTTCATCACTTGGCAATACTTTACTGCCATACTTCTTTTGAAAACCGTTCATACTTTCTAATAATCCATTAGCGTCGCTGTAATTGCTAGTAACAGACGCTTTCTCTAAAGCTGAAAAGTACAACTGAAGAATGTTGTGTGTGTAAGTCTCCGCCATTCCTTTCAAGCCCACTTTACTCAATTCTGGATAAGAAACCCATTTATT
>CAMDGJ010000075.1 GCA_945897545.1 Flavobacterium psychrophilum | reverse complement strand
CAACTTATGATCTAGCGAAATTGTATCAGGGGAATTAAATTCCGGTCAGCCCCACCAACCAACCAATTCCGGCAGTAATTGCCAAACCTAGGGTTCCGCCCATGAATATTCGAATAATTGTTTTTGGGATCTCCTGCCTTGTCTTTTCCTTTAACCAAAACCTTGAAACGATCAATAGGTTTATCGATAGTTTTCGTGAGTTCTAAAGTAGCAAATGATGCTTTTTTAGCCGCACGATATTCCAAAGTGTCTAAATCCAAAGACAGAATATCTCTTCCTTCTTTTTTGTAGAAACCTTGCCCTGTTTTGCTTCCTAGCCATTTGTTTTCCATCATTTTATTGACGAAATCAGGTAATTTGAACAATTCGTGTTGTTCGTCGTTCGGGCAGTTTTCGTAAATTCCGTTAGCAACATGAACCAACGTATCTAAACCAACCACATCGACCGTCCTGAAAGTTGCCGATTTTGGTCTTCCAATAACAGGTCCGGTGAGTTTATCGACTTCTTCAATGGTCAATCCTAATTCTTTAACTAAATGAAACAAACTTTGGATTCCAAAAATTCCGATTCTGTTACCTATAAAAGCCGGAGTATCTTTGGCCACAACTGAAGTTTTACCCAAAAATTTCTCTCCATATACGGTAAGGAAGTCCAAAACTTCAGTTGAAGTTTGTGGGCCGGGAATAATTTCAAATAATTTTAAGTAACGCGCCGGATTAAAAAAGTGCGTTCCACAGAAGTGTTTCTGGAAATCTTCACTTCTTCCTTCGCTCATAAAATGAATAGGAATTCCCGAAGTGTTTGAGGTAATCAATGTTCCCGGTTTGCGGTATTTTTCGATTTGTTCAAACACCATTTTTTTGATGTCCAAACGTTCCACCACAACCTCGATAATCCAATCAACATTTGCCAATTGCGCCAAATCATCTGTTGTATTTCCAGTAGTAATTCTACTGGCGAATTTCTGGTGGTAAATAGGAGAGGGCTTTGACTTTAAGGCGTTTTGCAAATGTTCGTTGACCAAGCGGTTGCGCACTATTTTACTCTCAAGAGTTAGTCCTTTCTTGGCTTCCGCATCAGTAAGTTCTCTTGGAACAATATCCAAAAGCAGGACTTCGACCCCAATATTGGCAAAATGACAAGCAATTCCTGAACCCATAATTCCGGATCCAATCACTGCAACTTTTTTAATAGCTTTTTTCATTTTTTATTTTGGATTATAGATTTTAGATGTTGAATATTTTGTTTTCGGAAATTAATTCATTGATGGTTTCAGAGACTTCCATAAAATGCAGGAGTTTTTCAGCTGACACATTTTGTTTAACCACTTCATTAAATTTGAGTACCGTATTTTTTGACAATTCTCTTTTTTCTTTTCCGAATTCAGTTAGATAAATTAGCACTCCACGGCCATCATCAGGATTTTTTTTTCGGATTATTAGTCCTTTTTCTTCCATAGATTTCAATGTTCTGGTCAAGCTTGTGGCTTCCATTCCCATTTTTGGCGCTAATGCTGTAGATGGAGTTCCTCCTTCTTTGTCAATACTTAGCAGGGTAAAACCTGTAGCCATTGTTGCACCGTAATTAGAGGCTTCATCGTTGTACATTCTGGCAACCGCTTGCCAAGTCGCACGCAGTATGTAATCTATAGTTTTATCTTTCATATTTTTTTTTTAATCTTTTTTACGAAAACGTTTTCAAATGTAATAAAAAATACTATGCACGCATAATAAATTACAATTATTTTTATTATAAATTTAGTGCCATAAAAAACTCCCCAATTTCTTGAGGAGTTATAGAATGTAAACATTAAATCTCTACTTTATTTTATCAATAATAATTGCAATAACAGTAGCAGTTACTGCAGTCATAACAACGGTAAGAATAATATCTAATCCCATCGTTTGCCAATCAATATCAGCATTTGTTTTCGTTGCATTATCATAAAAATCATAATACAACGCTAAAAACAAACCAATTATCGCTCCGGCTTGTAATCCTGTTGCCCAATTTGAAATATGTGCCCATTTCGTAAAAATATATGCAATAAATAATCCTCCGACTAAACAGCCTAAAGCAATCATAGTCAGATTCATTACTTCTCCTTCTTGAACTGGAAATTGACTTTCAAAAAGAATCCCGTAAAACAGCCATCCTAATAGAAAGTTTACAATACCACCCACAACGCCTGAAACTAAAAATTTTTTTGCATTCATAATTTAATAGTTTTAATTGGTTTACAAGATAAAAGTATTAAAAAAACGAGTATTGCTATTGAACAAATGTTAAAATTATTAACTATTTAGCATTACAAATTGTTAATAATGAAGTAAAGTTATTTTGACGTCTATTTCTAGAAATTTCCATTATCTACGTCACGAAGGAATTGAATAATACCAGGAAAGTAATGCTCTTGATCATCATATTGAGACAAATGGCTTCCGTTAGGACAGAATAAAAATCGGCCGTTTTTCACTTCATTTGAAATCCATTTCATGTGTTCTGGGTCCATTGTGTCATATTTTGAACCAATGGCCAAAGTAGGAACAGTCAATGTTTTTAATTTAGAAGTGATATCCCAATCTTTTAGTGAAGCATCACCCGTGATGCCAAACTCACTAGGGCCTTGCATATAAACATACACGTTTGGATTCAAATGTTTGAAAGCTCTGTTGATAGATTAAGGCCATTGTGCGACCGGAAATCTAAGTATGTGTTTTGTATAATAAAAATTCATCAACAAATCCATATATTTAGGATTAGCGTAGTCTTTGTTGTTCTCAAACTCTTTAATCTGGTTAAATACTTTAGGATCAAGTTGTGGCCCAAGTACTTCTTCGGCATATTTATTGTACGCTGGAGCACTCGCCATCATATTAGAAATAATCAAACCTTTTAAGTTTTTTTGGTATTTTAATGCATACTCCATTGCTAGAATTCCACCCCAGGATTGTCCCAATAAATAAAAATTTGTATTGTCTAATTTCAAGGCTTTGCGCACTTGTTCTAATTCTTCAACAAAACGCTCGTTAGTCCAAAGTCGGTTGTCATTGGGTTGATCGCTATAATAGGAGCCTAATTGGTCATAATAAATATATTCGATACTTTCTTGTGGAAAATAGCCGTCAAAACTTTCGAAACATTCGTGTGTTAAACCTGGACCGCCGTGAAGTAATAGCACTTTAATTTTAGGATTATTCCCTACGGTTTTTGTCCAAACCTTAAATTTACCAATTGGAGTGGAAATGGGAATCATTTTTATTCCACCTGTAAATTGGTCGTCGCGTTTAGAAAAGTCTAGATAATTTGCTTTTATTGCCTCTTCTGGGTTTTGTTTGCATCCACTAAATAATAAAACACCAATTAACAAAACACCAATTTTTATTACCTCCATTTTTTTAGATTTAATTGTTTAACTCAATAAATTGTTGGCATTTTATCATTTCATCTTAGCCATAAATTTTATGAAATAAATCAATATATTTTTCCATCACGATTTTTCGTTTTAATTTTAGAGTAGGCGTCAGGTGCCCACCATCTATCGACCAAATATCAGGAGTCAATTCGAAACGCTTGATTTTTTCCCAATTTCCAAATTTTTCATTTAATTCGGTTATATCTTCCTGGATTCGTTCAATAACTTTAGGATTTGAAACAATTGCTTCGTTTGTAGTTCCAATATCTAATTTATGAATTTTTGCCCATTCTTTTACGAAATCAAAATTGGGTTGAATAAAAGCACCTGGCATTTTTTGACCATCGCCAATAACCATTATTTGTTCGATGAAACGCGATTGTTTCATCGCATTTTCGAGCAATTGAGGTGAAATATATTTACCACCTGATGTTTTAAACATTTCTTTCTTTCGATCTGTAATTTTCAAGAAACCTTCGCTATCAATTTCGCCAATATCTCCTGTGTG
Organism: Flavobacterium psychrophilum; assembly: GCA_945897545.1. Lineage (GTDB taxonomy): Bacteria > Bacteroidota > Bacteroidia > Flavobacteriales > Flavobacteriaceae > Flavobacterium > Flavobacterium psychrophilum_L. The sequence goes on along the minus strand of CAMDGJ010000075.1, from coordinate 7,940 downwards.
GAAGTATCCGTCAACAATAACTTCTTTTGTTAAAGTTTCGTCTTTAAAGTACCCCATCATTACATTTGGACCTTTGCAAAGGATTTCGCCATCTTCGGCAATTTTCACTTCTACATTATCGATTAATTTACCAACTGTTCCCACTTTGAAACCAAAATTTCGCATATCGTTTACAGCTATTACAGGAGAAGTTTCGGTCAATCCATAGCCTTCTACAACTGGCATTTCTGCGGCAGCGAATACTCTCGCAAGCCTTGGCTGTAAAGCCGCACTTCCGGAAACCATTAAATCTAAATTACCTCCTAAACCTTCTTTCCATTTACTAAAAATGAGTTTACGTGCGATTTTTAATTGAGTTTCATACCAAAATCCATTGGCTCCGTAGGGTTCGTATTTAAGACCTAAATCAACTGCCCAAAAGAATAATTTTCTTTTTATTCCTTTTAATTCTAAGCCTTTTGAATAGATTTTGTCATAGACTTTTTCGATAAGCCTTGGAACGCAAGTCATTACATTAGGTTTTACTTCTTTTATATTGTCACTGATTTTTTCAATCGATTCTCCAAAATAAACTGAAACACCACAATGTTGGTACATATACAAAATAATTCTTTCGAAAATATGACAAATAGGCAAGAAACTCAAAGCTCGACTATTTCCTTTCTCAAAAGGAATTCTTGAAGCGCTATCTAGAACATTGGACACAATATTATTATGCGAAAGCATTACTCCTTTTGGTTTGCCGGTTGTTCCTGAAGTATAAATTATAGTAGCTAGCTCTTCGGGTTTGACATTATTTTTTCTGTCTTCGACTGCGTCTTGATTGCTTTTGTCTTCGCCAAGAAGGAGTAGATCATTCCAATTTTTGCAGCCTTCAATGGTGTCAAAAGAAAACACTTCTTTTAAATTGGGTACATTTGATTTGATTAAATTTACTTTTCTCAACACTTCGGCGTCAGAGACAAAACAGTAGCTTGCACCTGAATGGTTGAGTATATATTCATAATCCACTTCTGAAATTGTTGGATAAACGGGTACATTTTGCGCTCCTATTTGCAAGATTCCAATATCCATTATGCTCCATTCCGATCTATTATTAGTCGAAATTAGTGCAATTTTATCGTCTTTTTGAACCCCCATTCGCAATAAAGCTCTCGAAACGGCATTTGCTTTTGCTATATATTCTTCGGTCGAAGTTTTTATCCACACGCCATTATATTTGGTAACCAATGCATCAGGAATTTTGTAATGCTCTAATTGGTAATATTGGAAATCAAATAATCTGTTAATAGTAGTCATTTATTAATGGTGTTAATTTGATGCAAATTAGTAAAAAACTATTGAATTATGAAAGATACATTTAAAATGATTTTTTCACAATGGAGATTGCTTAAATTTTAGATCTATATTTGCGAAAAATATATAAATAAAAAAGTTCATTTTTTTGAAACCTATTCGTTAATTTTTTAGCAAAAGGTTTGTTGATTACTGCATGGAGTAGGATTTTTTATTTAGGGAACAAGAATTGGAAATTGAAGATTATTTGTTTATAATCATCTATTATTGTTACAAATTGTAATATACATCTAAAAATATATAAAAATGAGTTTAAAGAAGAAACTAATTATTGCAGTCATTGCAATTGTCTCAATAGGAGTAGGCAAATATGTTTATGATATGCATATCAATCACAACTTTGAGACAATTACTGATGGTAAAGTCTATAAGTCGGGTGTTATTCCACCAAATGAAATAGCAGATTATGTAAAAAAATACAAGATTAAATCTATCATTGATTTGCGTTTTCCAGGAACAGGAGATGATGTTAATAATCCTGAAATTCCTGAAGAATTGTTAAAAGAGAAGGAAGCTATTGCAAAAATTAAAGGCGTGAATTATTTTAACAATGGTTCTGACCAAGTTCCTGCTCAAAAAAATCTTGATGTGTTTTTCAAAATAATGGATAATCCGAGTAATTACCCAGTACTTATTCATTGCTATCACGGTGTAGGTCGTGCCGAAATGTTCTCTGCCATCTATAGAATTGAATATGAAAATATGGATCTTGATGAAGCCAGAACGAGTACTCGAATGATAACCAAATGGAGTTCTTTTGATGATGGAAAACCCAAAGGTGAGTATTTAAAAGCCTATAAATCTAGAAAGGAATTGGAGAAAGAAAAGAAGTAATTTTCTGTTGAAGCGTAAAAAAAACTCATTCGGTAAGAATGAGTTTTTTTATGCCGTATTTTTTTAATTATAATTTCTCCACCCACAACCTCGCATACAAAAAAATGATTGATGTTTTTTTTAGTTTAAATTTATACTATTTTATTCAACCTATCATAAACCTTCTTCAACATATAGCCTTTTACCAATCCACCAAATTCTTTATCATCCATCATTTTCGTGAAAATATCTTGATTTTGTTCCATACGTCCAATAAGTTTATCCATGAACAAATCTTCAAATCCAAACTTGAAGTTTTCAATTGGATTGTTTTTTGCTTGTTCCTGTAATTTTGTATCTGTTGCAAGTTCCTCCTCAATTTGGTCAAAAAACAACTTGTCAGCAGTATTGAATTCCGTTGAAAAACGCTTGTTCAGTACTTCAATTATTTCAGACAATGCCACTTGGTCTTCTTTAGATGGTCTAATTCCAGCACTTCCGCCACCTTCTAATTCATAAACACTTTGGTCTTCCAATACAATATTATTCTCTGCAATCTTTTGAAGTCGGTAATATTCTAAAGAAACCTCGTCCCCCAATTTGAATTTATCCTGTTCGCTTGTTCTAGGTAATTTTTTGTATAAAAATTTAGTGTAGGTAAATAGCTTTTCCAAATCTACATCCGAAAAAGGCATAATCTGTGTTAAAAAAGAATAGGTTCTATTGAAACTTTGTAAGGTGTTTTTAAAATCTTCTTGGGTTACTTCAGTTCCAATTACATTGTCTTTTGAATTTTCCAATGGTAATTGTTTGAATCGCTCCACTGCTGGGTCAATGTATGAATTCAATTTTCCTTGTTCCGAAACGGATAGTGTCTTTGCAGATTTGAAAAACACGTTACAGAAATTATTAATTTCAGTTTCCCAAATGACATTTGACTTGTCAATTTCGCCTTTCAAATCATATAAATAATTTGGGTCTGAGTTTTCTTTTATTGATGTTAACTCATAATAAGGTTGGAATGAGTTGAGAATGTCTTCTGTGTTATTAGCAAAATCCAATACAAAAGTATCTTCTTTTCCAGCACACATCCTGTTCAATCTTGAAAGAGTTTGTACTGCTTTTACTCCAGACAATTTTTTATCTACATACATAGTATGCAAAAGGGGTTGGTCAAATCCTGTTTGGTATTTATCCGCTACCAATAGTAATTGGTATTCATCAGACGCAAATTTTCTTGGCAATTCTTTTTCACTGAACCCATTCAATTCGACTTCTGTAACTCCTTCTGGAGCGAAGTCATGGATTACTTTGCCAGAAAATGCTACAATGGTCTTTATATCTGTATAACCTTTCTCTTGGATGTATTTGTCAAATTCTTCTTTGTATCTAACGGCATGCAATCTGGAACTACTCACCACCATTGCTTTGGCTTTACCACCAATTTTCTTTGAAACTATTTGTCTAAAGTGTTCCACCATAACTTCCGTTTTCTGTGCAAGATTATGAGGGTGTAGCGACATAAATCTTCCAATCGCTCTGGATGCTTTCTTCTTATTTACCTTAGGGTCATCTTCAATCTCTTTCGATAATTTGAAGTAGGTTTTATAGGTGGTGTAATTTTTCAATACATCTAGTATAAATCCCTCTTCGATGGCTTGTTTCATCGAATATAAATGAAATGGTTCTGGCTTTCCGTTAGCACCCTTAATACCGAATACCTCTACTGTTTTTGGTTTCGGTGTTGCTGTAAATCCAAAGAAACTAAGGTTGGTTTGTTTTCCACGTGCCAACATTGATTTTCTGATTTCATCTTCTGCATCTTCTTCCAATCCTGTGTATGCCTCATCTTTTTCAGCATCTTCCAACGATTTTGCTGAAAGGACTTCTTTCATCTTTTTTGTAGCTTCGCCACCTTGTGACGAATGAGCTTCATCAATGATAACTGCATATTTTCTTGAAGGAAGTTCTCCAATTTTATCCAAAATAAATGGAAATTTCTGAAGAGTGGTTATGATTATGTTTGAACCAGCTGAAAGTGCATCGGCAAGTTGTTGTGAATCTTTGTCTATTTTCTGAACAACACCATCTTTGTGCTCAAACTGATAAATGGTATTTTGCAATTGAGAATCCAAAACTTTACGGTCAGTGATAACAATTACCGAATCAAATATTCTATTGTTTGCTTCATCGTGAAGACTAGAAAGTCTATACGATAACCAAGCAATTGAATTGGATTTACCAGAACCAGCAGAATGTTGGATTAGGTAGTTTTTACCAGCACCGTTGGTTCTTGCATCAGTGGTAACTTTTCGTACTACTTGCATTTGGTGGAAACGTGGAAAAATGATGGTTTCTTTTTTCTTTTTAACCCCATTCATTTCAAATTCTTCCACACTTAGGTGCAGGAACTTGCCAATAATATCCATGAAGCTGTCTTTTGTCCAAACGTATTCCCATAAATAGGAAGTTCTGTAACCTTCTTTGTTTACAGGATTTCCAGCACCATTATTACTTCCTATGTTGAAAGGCAAGTACCTTGTGTGTTTTCCATCCAATTTAGTAGTCATAAAACATTCATCGGTATCTACAGCAAAATGCACTAGTGTTCTTTTCTTAAATTGAAAGATAGGTTCGCTAGGTTCTCGGTCATACACATATTGCTTTTTGGCATTATCAACAGATTGACCAGAAAACTGATTTTTAAGTTCTATGGTAGCAATTGGCAATCCATTCAAAGAAAGAACCATATCAATCGAATTCTTACCAACACGCTCATAATAAAGCTGTCTAGTAACCGATAAATGATTAGATAAATACAAAGCTTCTGCCTCTGGATTTAAGGTGCTTTCGGGCTTAAAATAAGCTGTTTGAAACTTAACACCATAATCGGTAAAACCGTTTCGGATTACATCTAAAACACCTCGAAGGTCAATCTCTTTAATTAATCGTTGAACAACTTTCTTTTCGGCTTCACCCTTATGAATATTAACAAGTTTCTCCCACGATTTTGGTTGAGATTCTTTAAGAAATTCAATGATGTATTTTGGAAACAAGCCCAATTGTGCATCAAAATCTTCTGAAAATCCTTTGGTATATCCGCCTGTTTCTAGCAATGAAATTTCAATTGCAGATTCAAATGTTAGTTCTGTATGTATTCCTTTTGCCATATTGATTGTGTTTTCTATTCTGACTTAGTTACTTAGTCACTTTCTTAGTCGTTACTTGGTCACTTACTTAGTCGCTTTTCTAGTTTTCCCCTTTATTTACTAGCTATTTACTTAGACACTTTCTTAGTCGTTTAAAACAGATTTTCCAAATTCTGTTGTCTGATATTTTTGATTCCTATCTTTCAGATTTTCTTTTATTGTGTATTGAATAAAACCTCTGTCAATAAGGGGGAACAAATGTTTTTTGTAATTGTCGGTATGGTTTTTCAAATTTAAAAAAGATAATATTTCCACCCTTGATTTTGGAGTTATACAATATTTTAAAATAGTAATTACTTGTGCCCTTACTTGGTCACTTACTGGTGCAATTTCTACTGCTTTAAAGTCTTCGTGAATTGGTATTTCAATAATAAAATATCTTCTATCTGGTTCATTAGTATCAAATTTTGCTTCAGGTGAACCATTTATAGATAATTCTCTTTTAATGGTTGGAATACCTGTTCCTCTTCCTTCTGTTAGTCGTAATTCTTTCAAAAACTCCCCAATTCGCCTATTTCGGTATCTTCGTGCTTTTACAACTCCTTTTTCAAAATCCGTTTGTTTTAGTGAAGGGTCAGTACCGCTAAAGCTAATTATTTCAATTGCTTCTGGCAATATGCGTACTTCTATGGGGTCTTGTAGTTCGTAATTTCTATGATAAACAGCATTAGACAAAGCTTCTTCTATAGCTTCATAAGGATAATTATAAACCCTATCCGATTCTTCTCTATCTCTAAATTTTGTAATTTTTTCTTTGATAATGCTTGACTTGAGGTAGGATAAAATGTCAACCAATTGCTGTTGGATTGTTCCTCTAAAAATTTTCTCCGTAAAATTTTTACCAGCTACTCCTTTTGGAAAATCAACCAAATCAATTTGCGCTCCTTTGAAATATTTTTGAGGGTTTGTGCTAAACATCAGCAATCCCACATTTTTTGGAAATAGATGTTCATTCGCACCTTGACTCAAATTCATTTGTTGAGCTAAAGTTTCAACACTCATTCTGGCACTTTCGTCAAAAAGTTTGCTTCTGGTTTTTTCCAGATGTTCCCGCATTAAAGCAAAACTTAAATCACTGATTTTTGCCTGTTGATTTACCCTGTCATCAAATGGAATCTTTGCAGTAAGTTGAATCAATTCTGATTCCTGTTCTTGATTTGGAATGATAGTACTGGAATATTGGCGAATGCGGTAATTGTAGGTTTTATGCTTACGCAAAACATCATCGGGTACTTTATAAGGACGATTTGTTCCCGCCGAAACCCATATTGCCAAAACGTGCTTGCCGTCAATTTCCTCCAAAGAGAGATTGGGAAAATAAGTAGGTTGAATTTGATTACAGTAGCCTACCAAGTCTTTTTCTATTTGTTCCAAAGAGTTTGGCTCAAATCCTTTAACAGGTCGGACAGGCTTACCATCTATTTCTTCAACACCAACTATAATATAACCACTGCCTTCATTCTCAAAATCATTTGCAAAAGCACAAATGCTACGCATAATAGGGGTAGGATTCCAGCCTTGTTTAAATTCCATGCGTGTCCCTTCAACTATTTTGCCCGAGAGTAAATCTTCTATATTAACCAATAAACTCATATTCCAAAGTTATTTATAATGCTTTTCAATAATGTCTAAAAATGTCTAAAAAAATATTTTTAGTTAATCTTGTAACAGATTAAATCCATTTATTTACAATACTTTACAAGTTTTGTGCTTTTTTAAGTTTAACTAAAAACAGCTAAGTTCATCTAAAGTATAACTAATTTAAAATTTCATTTCTTACATCAACCTTGCCAGTTACCACTTCACTAATCAAAGCCGTTTTGTATTCTTTTAATAATTCGATTTCTTGTTGGCATTTAGTGATAAGTTCATCAATTCTTTGATGTTGATTTAAAATGTAATTTCTAATCTTGACTTGTTCATCTAATGAACTAGGAATTACAAAAGGTAAATCTGACATAACTCCCATTGATAAAGCTGGTTGAGCAGAACCTTTAACTAACAAATCTATTTCACCTTGAGTTTTTAAATTTAATAGTTGCAAATGAACTAGCTTTAAATCATACAGTTCTTTATTAACGGTTAGTTTTAAAGTATTACCTGAAACTAAAGACGGTTTATCTAGTTTTGGAAGTATTCCTGACATACCAAAATTTGCCCCTATTTTTGCTATAATAATATCATTTTGTTTGCATTCACTTCTTAGTACGGTTTCAAAATGGTCATTTGTAATGGTTTTCATTTCTCTCTTTTTATGAAATACACCACTTGTTATTAGTCCACTATCTATAACATATACATCCCCGTTTTCCACAAAGTGCTCTGTTTTTAAATTTGAACCAAAAGGGCCATCGACAAAAGCATTTTTAATATTTGATTTAATAAACTTCAACTTCTTCACTTCCCAATGTTCTGGAATTTCACCTAGCCATTCAATTCCAGAGTCTTTCATTTTCGCCTTCGGGTCTAATCCTTTTGTGACTGCTTGATTGATGACTGCAATTCGTTCTTCTTGTAATAAGCTAATAAACTGCTGTTTTTTGGAAATTAAAGTATCTATTT
>CAMDGJ010000074.1 GCA_945897545.1 Flavobacterium psychrophilum | reverse complement strand
AATTGCTTTTGTTTCTGGCTATTATCTTTTAAATTTAGGCGCTTCTATTGTTGGTGCATCTGGAGCCATTATGGCTATTTTGGTCGCTACGACTACTTATAGTCCTTTGTTGGGTGTTCGTTTATTGCTTATTGGCAATGTCAAACTTTGGCACATAACACTTGTAATTTTAGTGATTGACTTAATGCAAATTCGATTAGACAATTCAGGTGGACATATTGCGCATTTAGCGGGAGCTTTTTTTGGTTTCATTTTTATTAAATTACTGCAAAATGGAACCGATTTAAGCAAAATTGTATCGACAATAATAGATTTTTTTGTTAATTTGTTTTCAAAATCGCCATCGACTCCTTTTAAAAAAGTGCATAAAAATTACAAAAGACCAGCAGAAAAGTCTGGCTCACGAATTGTGACTAAAGACAAGACGCAACAACAGATCGATGAAATCTTGGATAAAATTAGTCGTTCAGGATATGATTGTTTGACAAAAGAAGAAAAAGAATTTTTGTTTAAAGCAGGGAAGTAATCAGATTGCAGTCCCGATAGCTATCGGGATCAGATTGCAGTCTACAGTGTTCAGTTGTAGTAATGAAATTATAATGAAATGAAAAACCTTTCGTGGTTTAATAAGCTGATGTTTTTTTTGAATATAGTCTTGACTGTGTCTACATTCATTGCTTATATTTTACCGTTTTTGGCACCAAATATTTTTCCGCTTTTGTCAGTTCTTACTTTGTTTATGCCTTTGTTTTTTATATTGAACGGATTTTTTTTTATTTATTGGGGAATCCAGTTCAAGAAGCGAATGATTTTGTCTGGCTTGGTGCTTTTATTAGGAATTACATTTATCAATAAATTTTATAAATTTTCAGCTAAAGATTTTCCAGAAGACGAGAGAGATTTTACCGTTATGAGTTATAACGTGCGTCTGTTTAATGTATTTAAATGGTTAAATAGAGATGATGTTCCAGAGATTATTTTTGCTTTTATAAATGATAAAAACCCGGATATATTGTGCATTCAAGAATATTCTAATTCTGCAAATATTGATTTGAAAGTCTATCCCCATAAATACATTTTAGTGACAGGCGACCAAATTAAAACAGGGCAAGCTATTTTTTCGAAATTCCCTATTATAAATCAAGGCAATATTGCTTTTCCAAATTCAAATAATAATGTTGTCTTTGCTGATATCAAAAAAGGAAAAGATATTATTAGGATATACAATATGCATCTGCAATCGATAAGAATATCTCCTGATGTGAATGAAATTAATGAAAACATTGATGCACTCAGTCAAGGGAAATCGCAACGCCTTTATGGTAGAATAAGTAAGGCTTTTAAGCAGCAACAGCAACAAGCGGAGATTATTAAAGAACACAAAGACGACTGTTCTTATCCTATTATTTTTTGTGGTGATATGAATAATAGTGCCTTTTCGTATGTGTACCGAAATATAAAAGGAAAACTCAACGATAGTTTTGAAGAAGCAGGAGTTGGTTTTGGAGCTACTTATAAATTTCGGTATTATCCAGCCAGAATTGATTATATTTTTGCTGATGAAAATATGACGGTCAAAAAATTTGAAAGTTTTCCGGATTTCGAAAACTCTGATCATTATCCAATTATGGCCAAATTCTCTATGGAATAGAGAAATTGGAAACTCTATTTTGAATTCAATGTTTGATTCTTTAAATAATCCAAAGCAAATTTCCCTTCGTTAAATATCAAATCCAGAACACTCAAATTATTCAAAAACCCTTGTTTTTCTTCAAATACTTGGGGGTAAACTTCAAATTGGGAACTATCTTTTTTTCCATCAGCCAGAATTCTAAAATCTAAAACAGTATTTGTGTCTACTTCTTGAAAATATTCTGTTGTTGTTTCGTATTCCAGTTTCATACGTAAAAACTTTGAAACAAGGTTCATCGTTTCAAAATTCAAATCCATTAAAAAAGTGTATTTTTTTTCGAAAATGGGACGAATATCATCTTCAAAATATTCAAAAAAAGGAGAGCTTCTATACGCTGCTTCTAACGATTTGAAATGTTGTTTCTGCCAGTCGAAATCTTGTTCTATTTTGACATCCTTTGTTTTTTGATATGGTTCCTGTGAGTGCTTTACGGGAATATTCAAAAGCTGAATTCCGTTTGGACTATAGATATAAGTTCTATTGCGATTGGTTTGCTTTTGGAAATTATCATCCATTTCAAACACAATTTTATCCGATTGCGCCATTGCTACAAAATGGCTAATCGAAGGAAAGTAGGTAGGATGGAATAAGCCCCCTAGCCCCCGAAGGGGGGACTCCTGAGATGTGAATTTTATATTTTCCAAAAGGCTTTATTTTATAATAACTTTTTTTATTGATTTGCTTAAACTAAATTCCTATTTCCCCCCTTTGGGGGCTAGTGGGCGTTTTTTCCAAAAATATTCACCCACAAAAAAGGCAGCCAATGCTATCAAGAAAAATTTAAAAAAGGACTGCGGTTGGCCATCGCCACCAACAGTAGTAAACAATCTTTCCCAACGAATTTTCCCAAATCCTTTGCCATTAGTATTCCAACTCATCCAAATGAAGACAGGTTTTCCAACGATGTGATTTTCGGGAACATAACCCCAATATCGGCTGTCTTCAGAGTTATGGCGATTGTCTCCCATCATCCAGAAATAATCTTGTTTGAAGGTATACGATTTTGTTTTTATGTCATTGATAAAGAAATCACTTCCTTTTATTTCAAGGGTATTCTTTTCGTAGTCCGTTATTAAGTGGCTGTAAAAAGGCAAGGTGACGAAGTTTAATTCAACTGTTTTGCCAGCTTTCGGGATATAAATTGGACCAAAATTATCTCTGTTCCATTTGTTTATATGAGGGAATATTCCGTTTTCAACTCCAGAAGCTATTTCTCTAGTTACAGAAGTTATTCCTGGAACATTTTTTAATCTTGCGACGCTTTCGGTTGTTAATGCACTTGCAAATAACGTATCTCTCGCTTCGCTTGTAAAACCTGCACCATCTGTAACGTTCATATCGCTAAAGAGATATTCGAAATCAATTGGTGTTTTTCCGTCTGTAGCGATTTTATATGAGTATTGTGGTTTCGCCCTTTCTGGCAAAGCCAATACTTTTCCATTAATATAGACAATCCCGTCTTTTATTTGCAAACTATCACCAGGAATTCCAACACAACGTTTTACATAATTCGATTTTTTGTCTATTGGTTTATCGGCTCTTCTGCCAGAGTTATCTCTGAATTTGTATACAGTATCGACCGGCCAATTGAAGACCACAATATCGCAATTCTTGATTTTTTGGAATGCAGGCAATCTAAAGTAAGGTAATTGAGGACAATTCAAATACGATTTCTTTTTTGTTAACGGAATCGAATCGTGAACCATTGGCAAAGCTACCGTTGTCATTGGAACTCTAGCACCATAATTCATTTTGCTCACGAACAAAAAGTCGCCAACTAATAATGATTTCTCCAATGATGAGGTAGGAATTGTATAGGGTTGTAGGAAATATGTGTGAACCAAGGTTGCAACAATAATAGCAAATAGTAGCGAACTTACAGTATCGGCAGTTTTGGTTTCAGGATTCAAACTTCTGTCAGAAACATAATTTAATTGCTGAGTGTAATTAATATAATAGATATAAAAGCCAAAAGTGGCAATTCCTAAAAAGGTGTCCATGCTAGAGCGTTTTCCAAAACTTCTCAATGTCTCTAACCAAATTACAGGAAACATAATCAAGTTGATTATAGGAATAAAAAGTAAAAGCGTCCACCAAGTGGGACGACCTATTATTTTCATCAAAACGATGGCATTATAAACTGGAATTGCAGCTTCCCAACGTTTTCTTCCCGCAGCTTCATATAATTTCCAAGTTCCTAAAAAGTGAATTATTTGTATGATTAAGAAAAATACAAACCATTGAAATGTTGTCATAATATTTAAGATTTTAGATTTTAAATTTTAGATTTCTGGTGAATTTTAAAATTTAAAATTTGTTTTTGACCTATTTTGAAATTTGGTGTTTGTTATTTGGAATTTAATTCTAGTACATCTTTCATGGTGAAAACCCCGTGTTTCCCTACGATCCATTCGGCAGCAATAATAGCGCCGAGTGCAAACCCCTCACGATTGTGTGCAGTGTGTTTTATTTCGATTGAATCTACCGTCGAATTGTAAGTTACTGTATGTGTTCCAGGAACGTCACCTATTCTTTTGGCTTCAATATGAATCTGCTTCACTTGTTCGCTATCGCTCGGGTCATTTGGCGCAGGAGTTTCTAATGTCCAATTGCTGTAATCACTGTTTTCAATAACGCCTTTTGCTAATGAAATTGCGGTTCCGCTTGGCGCATCCAGTTTTTGGGTATGGTGAATTTCCTCCATTTCTACATTATACGAATCGAATTTTGACATTATTTTTGCCAAATATTCGTTGAGTCCGAAGAACAGATTTACACCCAAACTAAAATTGGAACTGGAAATAAATCCTCCATTTTTTTCTTTGCAAAGTGATACCATTTCTTCGTAATGTTCTAACCAACCTGTGGTTCCAGAAATCACGGGAACATTAGCGTTAAAACTATTCGAAATATTACTTACAGCGACGGCGGGGATACTAAAATCGATTGCAACATCGGCATCTGAAAGTCCTTCATAAGTATTAAATTCGTCTTTTTTCAAGACAATTTGATGACCTCTTTCAATGGCGATTCTTTCGATGGTCTGTCCCATTTTTCCATAACCTAAAAGTGCAATTTTCATTCTTTTATGCTTCTTAATTAATTTACTTGCTTCAATCTCTACTTGTGAAACTTGTGCGGACTAAAAATTATAATTAAAGGTTAGTCCTATATTTGTCTTGTATGTTACATCGTTCCTATATAAATCGGGTCTCAGTGATAAATTTTCATTTACATTAAATTGTATTAATGCTGCATCAACATTAGCATCGATAATGTTTAACACATAAAAACCAACAACAAATAACGCCGATAGATCGCGATTTCGTTGATAAAACTTTTGACCTGCAATCAATCGGTCTTTGTCTAAATAGCTAAATTCATCATCAGTGTAGCCTTCTAATCTTCGTTTATAGGCATCTCTATATTGATTGTATTTTTGGTTACTGTCTGTATAATAATACAGACTGACACCAATTGCACCATAAACAAGCGGGATTTTCCAATATTTCTTATTGTAAGCTTGCCCCAATCCTGGAAAAATAGCCGAATAAAAGGCGGCTTTTGCAGGAGTTAAAGGGTCTATATCATTCGATTTCACAGTATCTTTCACGGACAAAACGGAAGCTGTTTTTTCTTGAGAAAAAACAGTAGTGTTTCCTGATAAAAAAATAAAAAGACCTATGAAAACGTATTTTTTCACTACTCTTTTATTAATTTGATTATCCTGTTGAAGTCTTCTTGAGAATGGAAGGGGATTGTTATTTTTCCTTTACCATTTCCTGCAACTTTAACATCTACTTTTGTGCCAAAATAAGTGTTGAAAGTATTTTTTTGAGTTTCTGCAATTTCAAAAGAGTCAGATTTTGCAGTGTTTATAGTTTTTGGTTTTAAACTCTCTTGATAATTTTTGACCAAAGTTTCGGTATCACGAACCGAAAGATTCTGACTTACAATTTTTTGGTAAATATCAGTTTGCACATCTTGATCTTCAATATTAATTATTGCTCTACCGTGACCCATACTAATAAAACCATCGCGGATTCCGGTTTGGATAATCGGGTCTAATTTCAAAAGTCGTAAATAATTAGCAATCGTTGAGCGTTTTTTTCCCACACGTTCGCTCATTTGCTCTTGTGTCAGTTGAATTTCATCAATCAATCTTTGGTACGAAAGTGCAATTTCTATTGGATCTAAATCGTGGCGTTGGATATTTTCAACCAAGGCCATAATCAAGGATTCATTGTCGTTTGCAATTCTAATATAAGCAGGAACAGTAGTCAATCCTACTATTGTTGATGCACGAAGGCGTCGTTCACCTGAAATTAATTGGTATTTATTGAACGCTAATTTACGTACCGTTATAGGTTGAATAACGCCTAATTCTTTGATGGAAGAGGCCAATTCTCGCAGTGAATCTTCATTGAAATTGCTTCTTGGCTGAAACGGATTGATTTCGATAGCATCGATCTCAAGCTCAATAATATTCCCAACTACTTTGTCGGCATTTTTATCGCTTACGGATTTTATATCGTTCTCTGGATCTTTTAATAAGGCGGATAATCCTCTTCCGAGGACTTGTTTTTTGATTGCTTTTGCCATAAACCTATTTAGTATTTTTCTTAATAACTTCGCGAGCCAGATTCAAATAATTAGTAGCTCCTTTGCTTGTTGCATCATAGTTTATAATGCTTTCACCAAAACTTGGTGCTTCGCTTAATTTCACATTTCTTTGGATTATAGTTTCAAAAACCATATCGTTAAAATGTTTTTGGACCTCCTCAACTACTTGATTCGATAGTCGCAATCTTGAGTCAAACATTGTAAGCAGTAAACCCTCAATATCTAAATCAGGATTGTGAATTTTCTGGATGCTTTTGATGGTATTCAACAATTTCCCCAAACCTTCCAAAGCAAAATATTCGCATTGAATAGGAATAATCACTGAATCGGCAGCAGTTAAAGCATTTAAAGTAAGCAAACCAAGCGATGGTGCACAATCTATAATGATATAATCGTAGTCGTCTTTGATACTTTCCAATGCTTTTTTGAGCATATACTCCCGGTTTTCTTTGTCAACCAATTCGATTTCGATGGCAACAAGGTCAATATGAGACGGAATTACGTCAACATTAGGAGCTGTACTTTTTAGTATTGCCTCTTTTGGCGTGTTGCTGTGTTCAATGATTTGGTACGTTCCAATTTCAACATTTTCAATATCTATACCCAATCCTGAAGTGGCATTTGCCTGAGGATCAGCATCAATAAGCAACACTTTTTTTTCTAAAACACCTAATGAAGCAGAGACATTTATTGACGTTGTCGTTTTTCCAACTCCTCCTTTTTGATTAGCAATCGCAATGATTTTGCCCATTTGTTTTTATAAATTTTGAACGGTAAAAATACAATTAATTATGGTTTCTGAAAATCTATTTGTTAACATTCGTTCATTTGATTTGCTGAAGATTTTTGCTAAATAATTCTTAGAATTTCATTTTTTTAAATTGAACTTGCAGAAATTTGTTTCATCACAAAATTAATTCTCTTGTTGATATTAATTAGATTTAGCAATACATTTACCACTAGAAGTACTAACCCACAACGTATTATATTAAATGAATTTTGTTATCATTACTCAGGTGGCTCATATTTTGGAGCAGAATCACTATTTTGCTTATGCTCCTTATGTTCGAGAAATGAACATTTGGACAAAACAATGTACTAATGTAACTATAGTAGCGCCTGAATCGAGATCTAGAAAGACTCCAATTGATTTAAAATACGAAGATCAAAACATTGAATTTGTTTCTGTAAGTGAATTTGAGGTCCTTAATTTAAAAGGAATTTGTAGCACAGTTTTTAAAATTCCGGGAATTTGTTGGAGCATCTATGCCGCAATGAGAAATGCAGATCATATTCATTTGCGCTGTCCCGGAAATATGGGTTTATTGGGATGTATTATTCAAATTTTATTTCCAAATACAATTAAAACTGCTAAATATGCTGGCAATTGGGATACCAAATCAAGTCAACCATTAAGTTATAAATTACAAAAATGGATTTTGTCGAATACATTTATAACACGAAATATGCAGGTTTTAGTTTATGGTCAGTGGGCGGGAAGTACTAAAAACCTAAAGCCCTTTTTTACGGCAACTTATTATGAAGTTGATAAATCACCTATTATTCCTAAAGATTTGAAACAACAAATTCGTTTTATTTTCGTGGGAGCTTTGGTATCAGGCAAAAATCCTATGTACGCCATTCAATTGATCGAGGCCTTGAATAAAGTTGGATATAATGTTGTTTTGGATTTATATGGGGAAGGAGCAGAACGAAACGAATTGGAAAGATATATTGTTCAAAAAAAGTTGGAAGATATCATTTTATTAAAAGGAAATCAAATACTGGAAATGGTTAAAATAGCATATAAGCAGAGTCATTTCGTTATTTTACCCTCGGAAAGTGAAGGTTGGCCAAAAGCTGTAGCCGAAGGAATGTTTTGGGGTTGTGTTCCTGTGGCGACGAAAGTTTCTTGTGTTCCTTATATGTTGGATTATGGAAATCGGGGTATTGCGTTAGAGATGCACTTAGAAAAAGATGTAAGCCAAATAGAAGTACTATTGCAAAACGCAACCGATTACAAAATCATGAGTGAAAAGGCGAGTGATTGGTCTAGAAAATATACGATGGATGTTTTTGAAGAAGAGATTAAAAAATTAGTGACACGATGAGAATAATCCAAATCATAGATTCTTTAGAAGCCGGTGGAGCTGAACGAATGGCGGTAAACTATGCCAACGCTCTTGCCGCTACTATAAGTTTTTCTGGATTAGTAACAACCAGAAAACAAGGGCCACTTTTGCATCAGCTAAACAAAGAGGTTTCTTATTTGTATTTAAACAAGAAAGGAACGATTGATTCAAAAGCTCTTTATAAACTGCGAAAATTTGTTGTAGAAAATAAAGTAGAAATTATTCACGCTCACAGTACTTCATTTTTTTTAGCTTTTCTATTAAAAATTTCCTATCCTTCGATAAAGTTAATTTGGCATGATCATTATGGTGATAGTGAGTTTCTGTCCAAAAGACCTTCATTAGCTTTAAGAATGACGCTCCCTTTTTTTAGAGGAATTATTGCCGTAAACCAAAATTTAAAACTTTGGGCGGAACACAAATTACATTTTAAAAACGTTATTTACTTGCCTAATTTTCCATCAAAAGAGAATCAAGTTTCAGAATACACTGTTTTGAACGGAATCAAAGGAAAACGAATTGTAGCATTAGCTAATTTGAGGGTCCAAAAGAATCATTTTTTGTTGTTGGAAGTTGCTAAAAAAGTTAAGCTATTCCATCCAGAATGGACATTTCATTTGGTTGGAAAAGATTTTGACGATGATTATTCAAGACAAATTAAGGAATTAATTATAGCGTCCAATTTAGAGAACTCTGTTTTTATTTATGGTTCTAAACAAGATATTAAAACTATTCTAGAACAGTCAAGCATCGCAGTTTTGACTTCGGAATCTGAAGGTTTACCAGTTGCCCTCCTTGAATATGGATTGTACGGAAAGCCTATCGTGGTGACTAATGTTGGAGAAATTCCTTTTTTAATTCAAGACGGCGTTAACGGATTTGTGGTTGAATCTGGAAATGTCCAATGTTTTTATAATTCATTAGTTAAATTGATAGAAAATGATAGCTTGCAAGACGATTTTGGAAAAGCGCTTCAACAAACTATTATCGGTAATTATTCAGCGCAAACTGTAGTAAAAAATTATTTAGATTGGTTAGAAAAAGTATAAAATGAAAAAATGTCGACCCGATTGTGAACTAGAAAATGAAAAATGTCAACGATAGTACAAACTATCGTGTACTTAAAAAGAAATCGACACTAAATAAACGCCCATACTATTTTAATTTATAATTATTTGATTTTTATATAATTAGCATCAAAAGTTTATGTAGATTTACAATATAAGAAGGATTTGTACTAGAAGTATGAACAAAAAAAGCAAAATACATTTTGAAGTTTCGGAGCGTAAAATATTACTTCGGATTTTTGATGTTGTATTTGTTTTGTTGGCATTATATTTTGTTGGAAAAATTTTGAATTTAGAGTATCTTCTTGAAGCTTCAAGTAGTAAATTATCATCGATACTAGTTCTTGTACTATATATTATTGGAATAGGAACCATCTTCGAAATGTACAATCTTCAGGTCGCAAGCAATCAGTACAAAGTATTGAAAAGTTGCATATTAACGACTTCCGCGGCCGTTTTATTATACTTATTAACTCCTGTTTTTTCTGCGGAGTTGCCTAAAAATAGATTTCAAATTTTGATTTTTTATTTTACTGTTCTTTCTGCCTTAATTTTATGGAGAACTTTTTATATGAAATTTCTAGCCTCGAATAGATTTGTACATAATGTGGTGTTAGTATGTGATCCTGGGCAAGTGGAAGAATTAATTTTAGGACTTGAAAACTCAGACCCTCATTACAAAATTGTTGCTTATGTTCAGTCTGATCAAGATGGTATTAATATTTTTGAATATCATTTTGTACAACAGATAAAAATTAATGACTTAGTTGCATTTGTTAATGAAAATCGCTTATTTGAAATTGTAGTAGCATCACAGAATGCGGAGGATATAACGGTAGAATTGTACCAACAATTACTTCAGTTGTTAGAAAGTGGCACAAGGATTCGAGAATACACCCAAGTTTATGAAGACAAAACGCAGCGAATTCCAGTGCAACACATCACTAGGGATTTTTATAAATTTTTTCCTTTTAATAGAAGTAATAGTAACCAATTGTATTTGGTGAATGTGAAAATTTTGGAAATAGTAATTTCTATTACTGGAATTTTAATAGGTATAATTTTAGTTCCTTTTATTTTGCTTGGGAATGCCATAGGTAATAAAGGAAAATTATTATACACTCAGGAAAGAGTGGGGAAAAACGGAGCTATTTTCCGTATTTTTAAATTTAGGACGATGGTCAATGATGCTGAGAAAGAAGGCGCTGTTTTTTCAACCCCTAATGATTGTAGAGTAACTCCGTTTGGTAAATTTATGCGTAAAACTAGAATCGATGAAATACCACAATTCATCAATATTTTAAATGGCGAGATGGCAGTTATAGGCCCAAGACCTGAGCGACCTTTCTTTGTAAAAGAAATTGCTGGAATAATGCCTTTTTATGAAACCCGACATGTCATCAAACCAGGGCTGACCGGTTGGGCACAAGTAAATTATTCTTATGGGGAATCAATAGAAGACAGTTTAATTAAATTACAATATGATTTGTATTACATTAAGCACCGCAGTGTTTTCTTAGATTTGAATATTGCTATTAAAACTATTAGTACAGTCTTATTTTATAGAGGGCAATAGTTAAATCACTACAGGAATACGTTTGCTCTCGTGAATACATATTTTCACCAAAACTATTATACTTGTCAAGACCGGCGGCAAGACTATTAACAAATGTATTTTGTTTAGCATGAATAGCACGTAAACAAAGAGGAAAAGCAGGTTCGCGATTGACAAATTGATAGTCCATTTATTATTTTTTGTGTAATAAAAATAAACAAATACGAGCAATAGCGGATTAAATAACAAGATGTTATAATTATATGCCAACTCTTCGTGAAAGGAATAAAATCCCATAAATGCAAAGAATAATCCCAATAATCCCATTGTAAAAAAGTAAAATATATCGATGCTTTTATTGTTTATAAGCACAATAAAAGCAAGTAGAAATGCATAGGTATAAAAATTATCCCACCAGGAACTTGGAGTTTCTTTTTTGAATTCCAATATTGTTTTACTTTCCTTGCAAAGCGAATGATTCTCGTATTGAATTAATTTTAAACTTTTATGAAGTTCTAATGGTAAAAAGATTCGTGTTCCATATTCATCTACTTTTTTTCCGAAGATGATGCTCGTGCCTAATTTTTCATAAAAAGAAGTGTCAAAATAGGGATACAAAATGCTTCGATAGGTTTTGTTTGTATCGGTTTTCTTAATAATTACTTTGGTTCCCAATGTTTTGTTCAATATATAAACAACCATCGAGGTTCAGTTTTTATCGATAAATTTATAGGTATAATAACTTTCGCTAGAGGATAAAGTTGCAGTTAAATTATCTAGTAATTTTTGTTTTTTATTTTGAGGT